>NZ_JAPDBQ010000083.1:0-18273 GCF_027705325.1 Aeromonas sp. QDB18 | reverse complement strand
CGATTGGATCGGACATACTGAGTACAGTGAAACCAGAATAGAGCAATTAGATCACATCTTTAATCTGATTGGTATAATTAGTCAAAAATGTGCTTATCTGAACAGCATTGCTCGCACTGCGAGGGCTTTTTTGTTGGCTGCCAGCGTCTGCCTTACTGGCGGATCAGGCGGTAGATGGCGTAGCCGGGGTGCTTGGCGTCATCCATCGGCAGGGTGGACTGGTACGACAGATCCGCCCCCGCCAGGGCCTTGGCCTCGTCAGTCGGCGAGGAGTAGAGGCGCACGTCCACGTTGGCGGGCAGGGCCTTCATGTGCCAGTTGTTGTTGGCCGCCGGGCTGAAGCCGGCCGGGTTGTCCGCAGACTGGGCCTTCAGGTACTGGGCGATGATCTCCCGCGTCTCGAAGGGATCTTCATGGACGATGTTGCTGCCGTCGATGCCCGGGAAGTGGCCGCCGCCGCTGGCGCGGTAGTTGTTGGTCACCACGTAGAACTTCTGGGCCGGGTCCACGGGCTGGCCGTTGAAGGTGAGGCCGCTGATGCGCTGGCCGTCGCTCACCTTGACCCCGTCCTTGCTGTAGCGGGCCGGCTGGGTGATGTCCACCTCGTAGCTGACCCCGTCAATCACATCGAAGTTGTAGGTGGGGAAGCTCTCGTTCACCAGCCACTGCACCCCGGTCTTGCCGGTGTCGATCTGGTTGAACTGGCCGGCGCTCATCTCCAGCCACTCCTTGACGGTGGCCCCGTTCACCTCGACCACCTGCAGGGTGTTCGGATAGATATAAAGGTCGGAGACGTTGCGCAGGGAGATGTCACCCTGGGCCACGTAGGTGAAGTCGTTGATGCCGTTGCGACCGCCACGGAAGGGGGCCGCCACCGAGAGGATCGGGTAGGACTCCTTGAGCAGGCCGTCTTGTTGCAATTGCTCCGCGTGGCGGCGCTGGGCATCGCTCACCAGCTGCACCGAGGGGTCGTCCTGTACCAGGGCGAAGAAGCTGTGGATGGGGGAGGTGATCTTGCCGAGCGGCTCGTCCAGCCACTGGTTGGTGGCGTCGTGATCCGCCTGCACCAGGTCCACCACCCGCTGATCCACCGCACTGCCCTCGCTGGCGTCGATCTTGCGCAGGCTGGCCTGGCTCTGCTTCACCTGCCACTTGCCGTCCACCTGTTCCAGCTTGAGGTCGATGATGCCGAGGTGGTTGCCCCAGTAGCCGGGCATCACGGTGGGGATGCCGCTAAGGGTACCGGCCTGGTTGTCCACCTCCGGCAGATCCGGGAAGTCCCCGGGGAAGTTCTTGTGGGCGTGGCCCAGCATCAGGGCATCCACCCCTTTCACCTTGGCCAGATGCCAGGCGGAGTTCTCCATCATGGCCTCGTAGCTGCTGGCATTGATGCCGGTGTGAGCCACCACCACCACGATGTCGGCGCCCTTGGCGCGCAGCTCGGGCACATAGTGATTGGCGGTCTCGACCATGTCGGCCACCACCACCTTGCCCTCCAGATGACGCTTGTCCCACTGCAGCACCTGGGGCGGGGTCAGACCCAGGATGCCCACCTTGACGCTCTGGCGCTGGCCCTTGTCATCGGTCACCTCGCGCTCCAGCAGCAGATAGGGGGTGAACTTGTTGCCGCTCCAGTCAATTTGCCCCTTGGCATCGCGCTTGAAGGCCCCCGCCTCGAACACGTTGGCGTTCACATAGGGGAAGTCGGCTCCCGCCAGCACCTTGCCGAGGTAGTCCAGGCCGTAGTTGAACTCGTGGTTGCCCAGGTTGCCCGCGTCGTAGCCCAGCTCGTTCATCGCCTTGAACACCGGGTGCGCCTGCCTCTCGAGGTAGCCGGCACCGGACTGCTCGAAGATGTAGTCCGCCAGCGGCGTGCCCTGAATGAGGTCGCCATTGTCGAGCAGCAGGTTGTTGGGGTTCTCGGCGCGGGCGGCGCGGATCAGCAGGGCGGTGCGGGAGAGGCCGAACTTGCGATCCTCCTTGTTCTGGTAGTAGTCGTACCCCAGCACGTTGGAGTGGATGTCGGAGGTCTGGATCAGGCGCAGGGAGACGGTCCCCGGCTGCGCCTTGCTGTCATTCTCGTTGCTGCAGGCAGACAGCAGCACGATGGCGGCAATAGCCCCCAGCTTCATGGTGTTATTCACTGTTTTTTCCCTTTTATTATGTGTAACGCTTTACCAGCGCCGGGAATTTAACAGACGAATATGTCAGCAGATGGCACCGGGACTCATTTTTATGAAGCCCGGCACAAAAATAGCCTCATGAGGCCGGTATGGCACCCAATGCCAGCTTGACCGCCAGCACCAGCATGATGAGACCTACAACAAGATCAATGGCTTGCTGCACCCGGCCCCGGGCAAGCCAGGGGGAGAGTGCCGCCGCCCCGAACGCCAGTCCGTAGAACCAGACCAGGGAAGCCAGCATGGCCCCCGCCGCGAAGGCGGGTCTGAGCTCCTCGGCAAACTGGCTGCCGAAGGAACCAAGCAACATCAGGGTATCCAGGTAGACATGGGGATTGAGCAGAGTGACTCCGAGGGTCATGGCCAGCACGCTCTTGACCCCCATCAACCGGGGCGAGTCCGCCAGGGCCGCCTCCTGGCCGCGCCAGGCACTGCGCAGGGAACGGATACCGAACCAGCCGAGGAAGAGCACGCCGCCCCAGGTCAGCAGGGCCAGGCCGATCGGGCTGGCCGCCAGCAGGTTGGCCCCGCCGAACACCCCGATGCCGATCAGCACGAGATCGCACAGGCAGCAGAGGGTCGCCGTCAGCAGGTGGTGATTGCGGTGAATGCCCCGGCTCAGCACGAAGGCATTCTGGGCCCCGATGGGGATGATCATGGCGAGGCCGAGGGTAAAGCCTTGCAGGGTGGTGGCGAACATGGGGATGCGTTCCTGTGAAAGAGAGAAACGCACTATAAGGGGGCGCGGGTAATCAGAGAAATTCATTCATTTTCTGATGCATTCATAAAACTGATGAAAACCGGGTCGAAACCACACAAAGAAGGTTGTCAATTGCAGGATCTGACAATTGTGGGGTCACAGCCCCGCCCCGAGAATCGGCGGCAGGATGGGACGGCGCAGGACAGCGGTGATGGCGACAGAGGGGATGCCAGGCGACGAGCCGGTGCCGCCGGGCCTGTATTCACTGCAGCAGGGAGGGGAAGTTGGTGACCACCACCTGCTCCAGGTTCGGCAGCAGGATGCCGCTGCTCACCCCCTTGGCGATGGCCTGGTAGCGGTTCATCGACCCCGTCTTGCGGGTGACCTGATTGAGGTGGTAGTTCACAGTGCGCTCCGTGATGCCGAGGATGCAGGCGATCTCCCCCGATGTCTTCCCTTCGCTTGCCCAGAACAGGCACTCGGTTTCCCGCTCCGTCAGGGGCTCCTGGGGATCGTCCTCCCTCATGCTCTGGCGCACGATCCGGATCGCCGCCTCGAAGATGTAGTTGGACATCCAGGAGAGGATGGGCGAGGACTCCAGCATCAGATCGCTCGACGCCCGCTCCCGGGTGATGAAAGAGAGTATGCCGTTCTCCCCCGCCGCCCCGTGCAGCGGGAACGAGATGCCGTTGCGCAACCCGAATTCCGCCGCCAGCCCCATCACATCCATGCTCCCCTCTTGCAGGAAGCGCGCCTTCTCGTCCAGCCGGTTCCAGTAGATGGGCAGGGTCTGCCTGCGGGCGAGCTGGATGATGGGATCGCAGGCCAGCATGTTGTTCAGGGTGTAGGCCTGTACCCAGGAGTCGGGGCACTGGTTGAACAGCACCACCTTGGGCCTTTGCATCGACATGGGCAGGATGAGGGCGAAGCGGTAGTAGTCGTAACCCATTCCCAGGGTGAAGCGGCCGATGAGCTCGGACAACCGGTTGCCATCGGTCACCAGCGTGAAATGTTCCAGGTACTCAAGCAGTTGGTCGCGTGTCATAGGCAAGCCTCCCCTGGCCAAGGCCTTGGATTATAGCGCCTAACCATGAAATGGAGAGACATGAATGCTTGTTTTCAAAGGAAAATTGAAAGAACACCCCAGATGGGAGGTCGAAAACGAGCTCTACCGATTTCGCAACCGCGTCTTCTCCGATCGACTCGGTTGGGACGTGGAATCCCGCCGTGGCCTGGAGCGGGACAACTTCGACAAGCCCGACACCCACTGGGTGCTGATTGAAGACAAGCAGGGGTTGTGCGGCTGCATCCGCCTGCTCAGTTGCGCCCAGGATTACATGCTGCCCAGCATCTTCCCCACCGCCCTCGCTGGCGAAGCCCCGCCGCGCGGCAACGACGTGTGGGAGCTGACCCGCCTCGCCATCGACGCCGACCGGGCCCCTCGCCTGGAGAACGGCATCAGCGAACTCACCTGCGTCATCTTCCGCGAGGTGCTGGCCTTCGCCAGGGAGCAGGGGATCCGCGAGCTGGTGGCCGTGGTCAGCCTGCCGGTGGAGCGCATCTTCCGCCGCCTCGGCCTGCCCATCGAGCGCCTCAGCCATCGCCAGGCGGTGGATCTGGGGGCCGTGCGCGGGGTCGGTATCCGCTTCCACCTGGACGAGCGTTTCGACCGCGCCGTCCATCGCCCCCTGCAGGGCCATTACCGGCCGGCGGGGGATGCACTGCTCGCCGTCATCTGAGCAAAAAAAGTCCCGGGACCGGCCCGGGATTCAAGACGCTCGCTATGGTCCGTTTCCACCCCATGCAAAAACGGACCGGGTGAGTATCTTATGAATCTCATGTCAGGACTACTGTCACATCTCACAGGGGCAGCCCCGGGCACGGGCCCCCTCCATGGGGGCGGTCAGGTTGTCCTCTGACGCTCCCTTGAGTAGCATTCTTGCTGAACTCCCTTTTTTCATAAGGAATGCTGATGAAGACGCTGGACTACAAGCTGCTGCTGGCCCTGGACGCGGTGATCCGGGAGCAAAACTTCGAGCGTGCCGCCCAGCGCCTACACATTACCCAGTCCGCCATCTCCCAGCGCATCAAGCAGCTGGAGCAGCAGTTTGCGGAGCCGCTCATCATCCGCAGCCAGCCGCTGCAGGCCACGGGGCTCGGCCAGAAGCTGCTGGCCCACTATCGCCAGGTGCGCCAGCTGGAGCTGGAGCTGGCCGGCGAGCTCTCCCCCGACGAGCCCAGGGCCCCCATCCGGGTCAGCATCGCCGTCAATGCCGACAGCCTGGCCACCTGGTTCCTGCCCGCCCTGGCACCACTGCTGGAGCAATACCCCATCGAGCTGAACCTGCTGGTGGATGACGAGAGCCGCACCCTGGACCGGGTGCGCGAGGGGCAGGCGTTCGGCGCCGTCAGCCTGCAACCCCAGCCGCTGGCGGGCTGCTGCGTCGACGAACTCGGCGAGATGCGCTATCTGCTCACCGCCAGCCCCGCCTTCGTCGCCCGCCACTTCCCGAACGGCCTCACGGCGGCGGCCCTGGCCAAGGCGCCGGCGGTGGCCTTCGATCAGCGCGACGACATGCACATCAGCTACATGGCCCGTCATTTCGCCCTCCCCCCCGGTGGCTACCCCTGCCACACGGTGCGATCCTCCGAGGCCTTCGTCGCCATGGCGGAGCAGGGGCTGGCCTGCTGCCTCATCCCGGAATTGCAGATCCGCCAGCAACTGGAAGAGGGGCGCCTGCTCGATCTCAACCCGGATCACCACCTGGTCGAGCAGCTCTACTGGCACCGCTGGGTGCTGGAGCGGGGGCTGCACAAGCAGATATCCCAGCGCCTGATCCAGCAGGGGCGACGGGCACTGCAACCCCGTTGAGGGGGCCATTCACCTTGGCTTTGGGGGGGTAAAAACGTATAGTGCTGGGCGATTAACCATCAGGTCTCCACTCAGGTTCCCCATTTATGTTCCAAGACAATCCGCTGCTGGCCCAGCTCAAGCAACAAATCCGCGAAAACATCCCCAAGAAAGAGGGTGTGATCCGCGCCTCCGATCGGGGCTTCGGCTTCCTGGAGGTCGATGAGAAGACCAGCTATTTCGTGCCGCCTCCCTACATGAAGAAGGTGATGCACGGTGACCGGGTGAGCGCCCTGATCCGCACTGAAAAAGAGAAAGAGGTGGCCGAGCCGGATGCCCTGCTGGAACAGGCCGTCACCCGCTTCGTCGGCCGCGTCAAGATGTTCCGCGACCGCCTCAACGTGGTGCCCGACCACCCCCTCATCAAGGACGCCATCAAGGCCCGCGCCAAGAAGGGTCTGGACGAGAAATCCTTCAAGGAAGGGGACTGGGTGGTTGCCACCCTCAAGCGCCATGCCCTGGTGGACGGCAACTTCTCCGCCGAGATCACCCAGCTCATCGCCACCCAGGAAGATCACAACGTGCCCTGGTGGGTGGTGCTGGCGCGCCACAACCTGGCCCAGATTGAACCGGCGGACCTGCCGGAGTGGAAGGTGATCGAAGAGGAAGAGCTGCCCCGCCGGGATCTGACCCGGGTTCCCTTCTTCACCATCGACGGTGCCAAGACCAAGGACATGGACGATGCCCTGGCCATCACCAAGCTGGAGAACGGCTGGGAGCTGCTGGTGGCCATCGCCGACCCGACCGCCTATGTGGCCGAGGGGAGCGAGCTGGACAAGGAGGCCGCCCAGCGCGCCTTCACCGTCTACATGCCGGGACGCAACGTACCCATGATCCCGCGCACCCTCTCCGACGAGCTCTGCTCCCTGAAAGAGGGCGAGGAGCGTAACACCCTGTGCGCCCGTCTGCTCATCGCCGAGGATGGCCTGCTGCTGGAGGAGACCGAGTTCTTCACCGCCCGCATCAATTCCCATGCCCGCCTCACCTATGACGACGTCTCCGACTGGGCCGAGCACGGCAAAGCGCTGGATATCGACGCCGGCGTCCTGGCCCAGCTGCCCCTGATGAAGGCGATGACGGAGGCCCGCATCAAGTGGCGTACCGAGCACGCCCTGGTGTTCCCGGACAGACCCGACTACGACTTCGAGCTGGGTGAAGACGGCGAAGTGCTTGCCATCCACGTGGAGCCGCGCCGCATCGCCAACCGCATGGTGGAAGAGTCGATGATCGCCGCCAACATCTGCGCCGGCCGCGTGCTGGGCAAAGAGGTCGGCTACGGCATCTTCAACGTCCACACCGGCTTTGACGAGGAGTCCCTGGACGGCGCCATCGAGCTGCTCAAGACCGCCGAGGCCCCGTTCGAGAAGGAAGAGATCGCCAGCCTCTCCGGCTTCTGCGCCCTGCGACGCTGGATAGACAACCTGGACACCCGCTGGCTGGACGGCAAGATCCGCCGCTTCCAGAGCTATGCCCTGATGTCCGCCGAACCGGGTGCCCACTACGGCCTGGGTCTGGATGCCTACGCCACCTGGACCTCCCCCATCCGCAAATACGGCGACATGGTCAACCATCGCCTACTCAAGGCGGTCATCGCCGGCAAGACCCCGGGTGAGCGCCCCAGCCTGGAGCTGACCGAGCACCTGACCGCCTGCCGCCGCCTGCACCGCATGGTGGAGCGCGACATCGGCGACTGGCTCTATGTGCGCTACCTCAAGGCCGATGCGGGCACCGACAAGGTGTTCAACGCCGAGATCATCGACGTGATGCGAGCCGGCCTCAAGCTGCGCCTGCAGGAGAACGGCGCCGTGGTGTTCATGCCCGCCCGCCATATCCTGGACAACAAGGATCGGCTGGAGTGCAACTGGGACAACGGCCGCGTCTATCTGGACAAGACCGAGGTGGTCTACGAGCTCGGCCAGATCATCGAGGTGAAGCTGACCGAGGCGGTGGAAGAGACCCGCTCCCTCATCGCCAAGCCGGCGGTGGATCTGGTGCCAGGTCCGGCACCGGTCGCCCCGACCAGCGAGGCCGATGCCGCGCCTGCCGACGAGGCCCCCAAGGCGCAGTGATCCCCCTGCTTGTCTGCTCTGCACAAGCCCGCATCCTGCGCAATGCTGTTCACTTAAGAGAATTTGAGTTCCAGTCCACGTAGTATCAGGGCTAAAAAATGAGGGAGGCATGATGCCTCCCTCTTTCTATTGCAAGCCACGCTGGATAAAGGCTGAAGGAACATCGACTGGAAACAGCCTTGCTCCCCCAACTCAAGTCGCATTTATGAATAATTAGTCAAAAATGTGCTTATCTGAACAGCATTGCGCATCCTGCGGGCTTTTTTTATGGCTGCGCTCCACGGGCAGACGGAATGGGAGACCCGCTCGCAGGCCCCAGCCTGCGTCGCTACCGGCAGGGAGGAGCGAGACGGGAGCGGATCAGGATCCGCCACCCGGGCGTCACAAGAGGCCTTGTCGGAACCGATCCTCTCGGGGAAAAAACTGAAAGTGGGCTACAAAATAAATGATTCATTGGTGATTAACGATGAAATGCGGCATATCCATCGTCATTACTTGCGAATACGAGGCGACAAACCATGACTCATTTGAGTGCAAAATTTGATTTTGTGACGATAGTCACGTTGACACCGTATTTGCGCAAACCACAAAACGAGACATCAATCACAAAAAATTGACACCAAGAGGCGAGAAGATCGAAATGTAGCCGAAATACAGCGACTGACTGTGATCGTCATCACTATGTCGGGAGGGGGAGGTCGGGGTATTTGAGATCTAGGTCACAAGACACCCCGTTTTCAGCCTAATTTGATCACAAGCTGGTAAATTGAAGTTGCTTAGACGACTGGGATGGGAGTTCGGCAAAACTCGTCATCCCGACTACCACTTTTAATCACACAGGCTTAAAACGGGGTCCCGACATGTTATCACCGGATACCAAAGTCAAGATACAGAATTTTGGACGCTTCCTGTCCAATATGGTCATGCCCAACATAGGCGCCTTCATCGCCTGGGGCTTCATCACCGCCCTCTTCATCCCCACTGGCTGGCTGCCCAATGAAACCTTGGCCAAGCTGGTTGGTCCCATGATCACCTACCTGCTGCCGCTGCTCATCGGCTATACCGGCGGCAAGCTGATCGGGGGGGACCGGGGTGCCGTGGTCGGTGCCATCACCACCATGGGCGTCATCGTGGGGACCGACATCCCCATGTTCATGGGCGCCATGATGGTCGGCCCGCTGGGTGGCTGGGCCATCAAGCGTTTCGACAAGGCGATGGAAGGTCGTGTCAAGAGCGGCTTCGAGATGCTGGTGAACAACTTCTCCGCCGGCATCATCGGCATGTTGCTCGCCATTCTCGCCTTCTTCGTCATCGGTCCCTTCGTCAAGGTGCTCTCCGGCGTGCTGGCGAGCGGTGTCGGCTTCCTGGTGGACAACCACATGCTGCCCCTCACCTCCATCTTCGTCGAGCCGGCCAAGATCCTGTTCCTGAACAACGCCATCAACCACGGTATCTTCTCGCCGCTCGGGATCCAGCAAGCCACCGAACAGGGCCGCTCCATCTTCTTCCTGATCGAAGCGAACCCGGGTCCGGGCATGGGCGTGTTGCTGGCCTACATGGTGTTCGGCCGTGGCGCCGCCAAGCAGTCCGCAGCCGGTGCGTCCATCATCCACTTCTTCGGCGGCATCCACGAAATCTACTTCCCGTACGTGCTGATGAACCCGCGCCTCATCCTGGCGGTGATCGCAGGCGGCATGACCGGGGTCTTCACCCTGACCCTGTTCAACGCCGGTCTGGTCTCCCCCGCCTCCCCGGGCTCCATCTTCGCCGTGCTGCTGATGACGCCGAAAGCCTCCCTCATCGGGGTGCTGCTCTCCATCGTCGCCTCCGCCACCGTCTCCTTCCTGGTCGCCGCCGTGTTCGTCCGTGCCCAGCAGCCGGAAGCCGACGAGGCCGATGCCCTGGGTGAAGCCACCCGCAAGATGAAGGCCATGAAGGGTGCCAAGCCCGAGACCACCGCCGCCAAGAAGCCGGAAACCGAGCTGACCGCAGTGCGCAACATCGTCGTCGCCTGCGATGCGGGCATGGGCTCCAGCGCCATGGGCGCCGGCATGCTGCGCAAGCGGGTGCAGGCCGCCGGTCTCGACATCAGCGTGACCAACCGTGCCATCAACAACCTGGACGATCAGGTGGATCTGGTCATCACCCACAAGGATCTCACCGACCGTGCCCGTCGCCATGCGCCGCATGCACAGCACATTTCGCTGACCAACTTCCTCGACAACGCCCTCTATCAGGAGCTGGTGCAGAGCCTCAGCCTGGCCAACGCGGCCAACGATGACGTCGCCAACCCGCAACTGCTGGTGGCGGCCAACGACGACAGCTACGAGCCGCAGGATCCGGAAGTCTTCACCCTGAGCCTGCAGGACGTGCACCTGGGCCTCAAGGCCGAGAGCAAGGAAGCGGCCATCGTGACCGCCGGCAAGCTGCTGGCGGAGCGGGGCTACGTGGCGCCCGACTACGTCGACGCCATGCTGGAGCGCGAACAGCTGGTCTCCACCTACCTCGGCGAATCCATCGCCGTGCCCCACGGCACCATCGCCGCCAAGGAGCACGTGAAGCGTACCGGCATCGTCATCTGCCAGTACCCGGCCGGAGTCGCCTTCGGCGAGGGCGCCGATGAGGTAGCGCGCCTGGTCATCGGCATTGCCGCCCGCAACGATGAACACATACAGGTCATAACCCGCCTGACCAATGCACTGGATGAGCCCGGTCTCGTCGACCGTCTGGCCAGCACCCAGGATCCCCAGGAGTTCCTGGATCTGCTGGGGGCCGAGCAGGCCGCGTAATCATCCGTCATCGTCTTTGGTTGTAGAGGTTAATATCATGAAAACATTGCATTTTGGTGCCGGGAACATCGGTCGGGGCTTCATCGGCAAACTGCTGGCTGACGCCAGCCATCAGGTCACCTTCGCCGACGTCAACGAGACCCTGATCGACCAGCTCAACCACCGCCAGGAGTACAAGGTGCACGTGGTGGGCACGGATCAGAAGCTGGACGTGGTGCGCAACGTTGCCGCCGTCAGCTCCGCCGGACACGAGGTGATCGCCCGTATCATCACCGCCGATCTGGTCACCACGGCGGTCGGCCCCAACATCCTGGACAAGATTGCCAGCACCCTGGCCAAGGGGCTGCAGGCCCGCTTCGATGCTGGCAACCTGACTCCCCTCAACGTCATCGCCTGCGAGAACATGGTGCGCGGCACCAGCCACCTCAAGGAGGAGGTACTCAAGTACCTGCCGGTCGCGTATCATGCCACCCTCGAGCAGTGCGTCGGCTTCGTCGACTCGGCGGTGGATCGCATCGTTCCGCCCGCCGCGGCGAACGACGATCCCCTGGAGGTGACGGTGGAGAGCTTCAGCGAGTGGATCGTCGATCGGACCCAGTTCAAGGGGGAGATGCCCCAGGTAGCGGGCATGGAGCCCACCGACAACCTGATGGCCTTCGTCGAGCGCAAGCTGTTCACCCTCAACACCGGCCACATCGTCACCGCCTATCTCGGCAAGCTCAGGGGATATCGCACCGTGCGCGAGGCGATCGAGGATCCGCTGATCCGCAGCAAGGTGCGCCGCGCCATGGAGGAGAGCGGGGCCGTGCTGGTGAAACGCTACGGCTTCGACCCGCGCCTGCACGCCGCCTACATCGAGAAGATCCTCTCCCGCTTCGCCAACCCCTATCTGGTGGACGAGATTGACCGGGTCGGTCGCCAGCCGCTGCGCAAGCTGGCGGCGGGGGACAGGCTGGTGAAGCCGCTGCTCGGCACCCTGGAGTACGGCCTGCCGAGCGATCACCTGCAGGAGGGCATCGCCGCCGCACTGCATTACCGCAATGAGGACGATCCCCAGGCGGTGGAGCTGCAGGCCATGCTGGCGGAACTTGGTCCGGCACGAACCCTGGCCCGCGTCACCGGCCTGGATGAGCACAGCGATGTGGTACGCACCATCGTCGCCCGTTACAACAACTTGAAGTGACCTGATGGGGTGGCGTCACACCGCCCGTGACGGACCCCGTACGATACAAACCGGGGGAGGGCCTGCTCTCCCCCTGTCAGCCGGACCCAAAGCACTTATGACCACACACCAGGAAGATGAAGTACTGGAGCGACTGAACGAGCAGGATGGCCCCCGCGGCTTCTTTCTCGAGGTCGTGACCATCCTGGAAGAGGCGGTCGACTCCCTGATGCGGCGAGCCTTTCGTCAGGAGGAGTATGCCGTCAAATACGCCATCGAACCCCTGCTCAACCAGAGCGGCCCCCTCGGCCAGCTGGAGGTGCGCCTCAAGCTCATCTTCGCCCTCGGCCTCATCTCCCTCGAGCGCTATCAGGATCTCGAGGCGTACCTGAAGATCCGCGACTTTCTGGTACGCGACCCCAAGGATTACCGCTTCAGCGACAAGCCGGTCCGCGATCTGCTCGAGCGCCTGAATGCCATCCAGCAGGGCAGCATGATGCCGCAGGATCCCCCGGCCAACGAGGAGGACTGGCCCCTCTACCAGATGCAGCTCAACCGGCTCGATCAGATGGTGCGCTCCGCCCTGGTGCTGGCGGTGACCGATTGCGTCACCGAACTCCACAAAGAGAGCCCCATCTGATCTGAGCGGCTCTCCCCTGCACGCCTGGCGGGTGTCATCTTGCCCCCCTTCCCCGCTACACTAGGTCCAACCCCATCACCTGTACGAGGTTGGCATGATTGCTCTCTCCCTCGCCGGAATAGCCCTCATCTCCCTGCTCGCCCAATGGCTTGCCTGGTCCGTGCGCGTTCCCGCCATTTTGTTCCTGTTGCTGAGCGGCCTATTGCTCGGCCCGGTGACCGGTCTGCTCGATCCCGATCAGTTGCTGGGGGATCTGCTGTTTCCCCTGGTTTCCCTCTCGGTCGCCATCATCCTGTTTGAAGGGGCGCTGACCCTGCACCTGACCGAACTCAAGGGGATCGGCAAGGTGGTACGCAACCTCTGCTCCACCGGCATGGTGACCAGCTTTGCCGTCATCGGCGCCGCCAGCTACTTCCTGCTTGGGCTGGACTGGCGGGTCGCCATGGTGCTCGGCGCCGTGCTGGTAGTGACCGGCCCCACGGTGATCGCCCCCATGCTCAACGTGATCCGCCCGGTCCGGGAGGTGGACAAGATCCTGCGCTGGGAGGGGATCGTCATCGACCCCATCGGCGCCCTGTTCGCGGTACTGGTGTTCGAGGCGGTGCGCCTCGGCAGCCAGGGGGATCTGGTCGGTCATACCCTGCTGGCCCTGGCCAAGACGGTGGGAGTGGGGTCGCTCATCGGGGTCGGTGCCGGCTGGCTCACCACCCTGCTCATCCGCAAGGACTGGCTGCCGGTCAGCCTGCACAAGTTCGGGGTACTGGCGCTGGTGCTGGTGACCTTCACCCTGTCTGACTGGCTCAGTCACGAATCCGGCCTGCTGGCGGTGACGGTGTTCGGCATCTGGCTCGCCAACCAGGACGGGCTGGATCTGGAGGAGGTGCTGGCCTTCAAGGAGGATCTCGCCGTCATTCTCATCTCCTCCCTCTTCATCCTGCTGGCGGCCCGCCTCGATCTGGCCCAGCTCTGGCAGCTCGGCCCCATGGTGCTGGCCCTGCTGTGCGTGGTGCAGTTCGTGGCCCGCCCGCTCTGCATCCTGGTCTCGACCCGGGGGTCGGACCTGCCCTGGCGCGCCCGCGCCCTGCTCGCCTGGATAGCCCCCCGGGGCATAGTGGCGGCGGCGGTCAGCGCCTCCTTCGCCATCAGCATGCACGAGGCCGGCATCGAGGATGCCGACAAGCTGGTGCCCCTGGTGTTTGCGGTCATCATCTTCACCGTGGTGCTGCAGAGCCTGACGGCCACGCCATTGGCCAGATTGCTCGACATGCGCCAGAGCGCCCCCAATGTCTGGCTGCTCATCGGCGCCAACTCGGTGGCCCGGGCCATCGGCAAGGCGCTGGCGGACCAGGGGATCCCGGTGCAGCTCTCCGATCCTGCCTGGGAGCACTGCAAGCTGGCCCGCATGAGCGGCCTGCCCTGCTACTTCGGCAACCCCCAGTCGGAGCACGCCGAACGGCACCTGCCCCTCACCAGCATCAGCACCGTGCTGGCGCTCTCTCCCAGCCGCCACAACAACGCCCTCGGGGTGCTGCACTTCGCCCACCTCTACGGGGAGGAGAAGGTCCACTCCCTGCGTTCCAGCGAACAGCACGGCAAGGCCAACCGGGAGAGCGCCACCTTCCGTGCCCGCCAGAACCTGTTCGGTGCCGACATCAACTTCGCCAGGCTGAGCGGCCTGCTGAGCCGGGGCGGGCAGATCAAGGCGACCCGCCTGAGCGACACCTTCGACTGGGACCAGTATCAGGATGCCAATCCCGGCGCCATTCCTCTGTTCGTGCTGGATGCCAGGGCCAGACCCAGGGTGGTCACCGGCCCTGTCACGCCGCTGTCCGGGGAGCTGCTGATCGCCCTGCAACCACCCCGGGAGGGGGCGACGGCGCCCTGATCCGATGACGGCGCCACCGGGAAGGAGAACTAGACTTGAGGGTGGCGCCATGAGTCATAGGAGGATGTCATGACAGTCAGTGAATTGCGCGCGCTTCACCAGCAGCACAGGTTCAAGGAGGCGGAGATCATGCACGACATCGTCTCCCCCGGCTGGATCGTGGAGTTCAGGGGGGCAGGACGGCCACCTCTACGTGATGACGGACACTCTGGGGTGCCCCATGAGCTTCTCGTCCACCGAGGAGGCACGGGACCACATCCACCTGGTGGCCGACTGCCCCGTCCAGGTCGAGCACCTCTACCGCTTCTTCGAACGCTGAACAGCCATCGAAAAAGGCTCCCGAGGGAGCCTTTTCTCATTCCGGCTGCGTGGACTCAGCCTCCTTTCCCTCCAGCCGCCTCACCGGCTTTTGCAGAATAAGGTTCGCCGGATAGGTGACCAGATCGCCGTTGTCATCCCGCACCCGCACGTAGAAGAGGCCGATCTCGGTGATAATGCCGGTGACGGAGTCATCCTTGTCGAGGATGCGGATGCGATCGCCAATCTTGTAGGGGAAGGCGAAGAAGATGGTAATGCTGGCGGTGATGTTGGAGAGGATCGACCACTGGGCCACCATGGCGACCCCCAGTACCGCGAAGAAGGAGGAGGCGAGCACCACCAGCCGGGAGAAGTCGAGCCCCCAGACCCCGGCCAGGATCAGCAAGGTGGCGCAGCCCAGCAGGAAGTGGAATACGTGCTCCACGTAGAGTACCCGGTTCTCGCTCACCTGCCGGCTCTGGCCAAGGGCCATCAGGCTCTTGTGAATGAGGCCGCGCACCAGGGTGTGCCCCAGCAACAGCAGCAGGGTCACGCCAAAAGATTCCCATGTCGTCATGTTCACTCCTTACCACCAGCGCCTGTGCTTGAGCCAGACCGCCAGTCCGGTCGCCAGCACCAGCAGGAAGCCACAGAACACCCAGAAGGCGGTCGGACTCTCGGCCCCGGGGATCCCCCCCAGGTTGATGCCGAACAGGCCGGTCAGGAAGCTGGCGGGCAGGAACAGCAGCGCCATCACCGACATCTGGTAGGCGCGGCGGTTGGTCGCCTCCGCCATCAGGTTGTTGATCTCGTCCGCCAGCACGGCGGTGCGCGCCACCCCGGCATCCAGATCGTCGAGCCAGCGCCGCAAGCGGTCGGCGATGTCGAGCAGGCGTCGCCTGTCATCTTCGTCCAGCCAGCTGATCTTCTCGTTGGCCAGGCGCGCCACCAGATCCCGCTGGGGGGAGAGGTAGCGACGGATCATGATGAGCTGCTTGCGGATGCGCGCAAGCCGACCGTTGGCGGGCAGGTCACGCATCAGCACCATCTCCTCCAGATCCAGGATCTGGTCGTGCAGCTCCTCGACGAACTCCCCGGCCCGGTCGGTCAGGGCGTCGCATATCTCCACCAGCCAGTCGGCGGGTGTGTCGGCACCGCCCCCCAGCGACAGCTGCTCGAACACATCTTTCTCGGAGAGCAGCGGACGACGACGGCTGCTGATGATGAGATCCGGCGTGATGAAGATCCGCAGGGCCACCATCTCTTCAGGCCTGTGATCCTTGTTGTGGTTGATGCCGCGCAGGATCAGCAGCACCGTCTCCCCCATCCGCACCAGCTTGGGACGATTGCTCTGGCCGAGCAGGGCCTCACGGGCCGCCTCCCCCAGCAGCGGCGTCTGCAGCAGCCAGCGCGCCGACTCCGGGTTGCCATAGTCCAGATGCAGCCAGCCGGGCTGAGCACCGGGGATCTCGCTACCTTCGGCCAGCGGGGTCATGCCCCCCTTGCCGTCCAGGGTCAGGCCATAAATCACGTCACCGGGCACCCGATCCATCTCGTCTCCTTCTCGTTTCATGTGCAGGCCCCAGCTTACACCAAAGGCGGGGACGACTCAGCCCCGGGGCAGCCGCCCCGCACCAGCCATGCTAAGATGCGCCACCCGTTCCAGATACAGGAAGCCATGCCATGCCCATCTGGGTTGATGCCGATGCCTGCCCCATCCCGGTCAAGGAGATCCTCTACCGCGCCGCCCACCGCGCCCAGGTGGTGACCACGCTAGTGGCCAACCAGGGACTCAGAGTCCCCCCTTCCCCCTTCATCAAGACCCAGCAGGTGGAGAAGGGCTTCGATGTGGCAGATCATGTCATCGCCCAGCAGGTCAAGCCCGGCGACCTGGTGATCACCGGCGACATTCCCCTCGCCTCCTGGGTCATCGACGCCGGGGGCGAGGCGCTCAATCCCCGGGGCGAGATCTACACCCGGGAGACCATCCAGGCACGGCTCGGGATGCGCAACTTCATGGAGGAGCTGCGCTCTGCCGGCGTCCAGACCGGTGGCCCTGCGCCCTTCAACGCCGCCGACAAGCAGCGCTTCGCCAATGCGCTGGACAAGTGGTTGGTCAGGGGCAAGCTGAGCTGATCACCCTCTCCCCGGCCCCCTGCCGGGGAGAGCCATTCATTTCCCTTTTCCCTTAATTCTTCCTTAATGCTCCTTGATTAGCCTTGCGACTGTTGACCCAACCACCCGCAAGGAGCAAGCAATGAAACTGACCCCCCTGTTGTTACTGATCCCCCTGTTGAGCGGCGCAGCCCTGGCCGACCCCCAATGCACCCAGGCCGACAAGAGCAAGTGGATGAGCGAAGCCGACGCCCAGCAGCAGATCAAGGCGATGGGCTACGACATCAAGAAGTTCAAGGCCACCAAGACCGGCTGCTACGAGATCTACGGCTGGGACAAGGAGAAGCGTAAGGTCGAGATCTACTTCGACCCGACCGACCTGAAAAAGGTGAAAGAAGAGATCGACGAGTAACGCCGCCCCGGGCCGGTCTTCCCCCGGCCCCCACCATGGAGCCTTGCCATGACACCTGCCTCTGAAGTGAAAGTCTGGGATCCCCTCATCCGGGTGTTTCACTGGGCGACCGTCACCCTCTGCCTGCTCAACTTCTTCGTGCTGGAAGAGGGCAGCAAACCCCACAGATATGCTGGCTACGCGGTGGGCATCCTACTCATCATCCGCCTGCTGTGGGGGCTGGTCGGCCCCTATTACGCCCGCTTCGGCCAGTGGTGGCCAACCCCTGCCCGGGTCCGCTACTACCTGCGCCAGCTCGCCCAGGGGCGCCACCCCTACTACCTCGGCCACAATCCGGTCGGCTCCCTGATGATCTGGCTGCTGCTGCTGTCCCTGGTCGGGACCGTCGTCACCGGCTGGCTCACCACCTGGGATGCCTTCTGGGGCGAGGAGTGGCTGGAGGAGCTGCACGGCATCATCGCTAACACCCTGATGGCCGCCGTTGGCGTCCATGCGGCAGTGGTACTCCTGACCGATCGCCTCACCCGCAGCGATTTGGTCCGCGCCATGGTGCTGGGCAAAAAGCGGGTCCCCGCCAACATCAAGGTGGAAGACCCCCGCGCTTGATGGCCGGGCTGCCGACCAGTCCCCTCCTCTGTTCACCCGCTCATCTGCCCAAAAAAATCTATGGTCACCCCCTTTTTTGCAACCTTGATTTCGGGTGTTGTGGTTGGCTTGCTTAAATCTATCCGGCGTCTTGATGGAGAATGTTCTCCGCGCCACGATGAGAATCGCGCCTGACTGTCCTAAAAAGACCCTCGGCCTAGAAAGCCTATTCTTTTGCCAGGTTATCAGTCAGGCCGGTATGCCGTTCACGTCATCCAATATCACAGTCGCAAAACCAGGTGGGTGTGTCAGTACAAAAGTAAATAGGGGCGCGTCAGGTTGGCATTGCCCGAAATTCGGTATGCCGTGCCGCCAGCGCCCAAGCCGTGCGGGCCAACTTGTTGGCTAGTGCACAAGCCACAACATTCGAATGTCGCCGAGTCAACATAGACCTGACCCAATCAGCCAATCGTCCCGTTTGCCGCTCTAGCCGTTGCATATAGGCTCGTGCACATTGCACCAACAATC
>NZ_JAPDBQ010000082.1:0-18528 GCF_027705325.1 Aeromonas sp. QDB18 | reverse complement strand
TAACTGCTGCAACTTTCGTTGCTTTGGTCACTTCATCAGACATTGATATCAAAAATTGTTTTTGATGCTCGATGCTGCGAGTGCCCACACAGATTGCTTGATTCAAATTGTTAAAGAGCGACGCAGCTTTTGGCTGCTGCGGGAGTGGCATTCTACTCAACCGCCTTCTCGAGTCAAGCCTTATTTTCAAAGGCTTTTCGAGACTATCTACTTAGGCTTTCTGCGTTGCCGCTTGCCCTGTCGATGGAGGCGCATTATAGGGAGCGAATTCGTTCTGGCAACCCCTCCTCTGCAATAAAATTGCAAAAATCGGCACTTTTTTAGTTATTCATGTCCAAGCACAGCTTTTATACAGGCTTATCCACAGGAGAAGCCCTCAACGGCACTACAGCAGCCACACGCCATCACTCACGGCCTGCTTAATACGTCAGATGGACAATGACATTGCCCTACTCTGGGCTATGTAACACGAACCGCTGTCGTTCAGGTAGAGATAAAGACTTAATATAGAGACTATTGAAAAATCATCGCTCACTTACAAAGTAAGGCAGTAGAGGCAGTAGAGGCAGTAGAGGCAGTAGAGGCAGTAGAGGCAGTAGAGGCAGTAGAGGCAGTAGAGGCAGTAGAGGCAGTAGAGGCAGTAGAGGCAGTAGAGGCAGTAGAGGCAGTAGAGGCAGTAGAGGCAGTAGAGGCAGTAGAGGCAGTATCAGAATCCACCAAAAGAAAAGCCGGGACAAGCCCGGCTTTTTCTTTTATCACTCAGCAGCTGCTTCAGCAGCGGCCGGGCGGTCTACCAGCTCAATGTAAGCCATAGGAGCGTTGTCGCCAGCACGGAAACCGCATTTCAGAATGCGAGTATAACCGCCGGCGCGCTCCAGGTAGCGCGGGCCCAGTTCATTGAACAGCTTAGCCACGATCGCGTTATCGCGAGTACGGGCAAATGCCAGGCGACGATTAGCAACGCTATCAGTCTTGGCAAGGGTGATCAGCGGTTCAACTACACGACGCAGCTCTTTTGCCTTAGGCAGAGTCGTCTTGATGATCTCATGACGAACCAGGGAGCTGGCCATGTTGCGGAACATAGCCTGACGATGGCTGCTGTTCCGGTTCAGTTGACGACCACTCAAACGATGGCGCATGACCTTATCCTTCTAACTAAATCTGTGAAACCCGTAATCTGGATTACTCGTCAGCGATGCTGGCGGGCGGCCAGTTCTCAAGGCGCATGCCAAGAGACAGACCACGGGAGGCCAACACGTCCTTGATCTCAGTCAGGGACTTCTTACCGAGGTTAGGAGTCTTAAGCAACTCAACTTCGGTACGCTGTACCAGATCACCAATATAGTGGATAGCTTCTGCCTTCAGACAGTTCGCTGAACGAACTGTCAGCTCCAAATCATCGACAGGACGCAGCAGAATCGGATCAAACTCGGGTTTCTCTTCTTTCTTCTCGGGCACGCTGACATCGCGCAGATCCACGAAGGCTTCCAGTTGCTCTGCCAGAATAGTGGCTGAACGACGGATGGCTTCTTCCGGTTCCAGAGTACCATTGGTCTCCATGTCGATAACCAGCTTGTCCAAGTCGGTGCGCTGTTCCACACGTGCCGCCTCGACATTGTAGGCGATGCGAACGATGGGGCTGAACGCGGAGTCCAGCAGCAGGCGACCGATAGGACGCTCTTCATCATCGTTGTGAACACGAGCAGAAGCAGGCACATAACCACGACCGCGCTGAACTTTCAGGCGCATGCTGATCTCAGCATTTGCACCAGTCAGGTGGCAGATTACGTGCTCCGGGTTTACGATCTCGACTTCATCACCGTGAGTGATATCACCAGCGGTAACGGGGCCTGTTCCAGACTTGGTCAGGGACAGAGTTACCTCGTCCTTGCCTTCCAGCTTCACAGCGATACCTTTCAGGTTGAGCAGGATTTCAAGAATGTCTTCCTGTACACCTTCTTTGCTGCTGTACTCGTGCAGTACTCCGTCGATCTCGACTTCAGTAACCGCACAACCGGGCATAGATGACAGCAAAATACGACGCAGGGCATTGCCCAGCGTGTGGCCAAAGCCACGCTCAAGCGGCTCGAGAGTCACTTTCGCGTGAGTCGGGCTAACTTGCTCGATGTCAACTAGCCGCGGTTTAAGAAAATCTGTTACAGAACCCAGCATTGTGTCCTCTCTTTAGAAGCTAGCTTTACTTGGAGTAAAGCTCGACGATCAGCTGTTCGTTAATGTCGGCAGACAGGTCGGAACGCTCCGGCAGGCGCTTGAAGGCACCTTCCATCTTAGCAGCGTCAACCTCTACCCAAGTCGGCTTCTCGCGCTGACCAGCAACTTCCAGGGAAGCTTTGATACGCGCTTGCTTCTTAGCCTTCTCGCGAACGCAGATCACGTCCTCAGGGGATACCTGGAAAGAAGGAACATTCACAACGCGGCCGTTTACCATGATGGCTTTGTGGCTCACCAGCTGACGAGATTCAGCACGAGTGGCGCCGAAGCCCATGCGGTAGACGACGTTGTCCAGACGACCTTCCAGCAGCTGCAACAGGTTTTCACCGGTGTTACCCTTTTGACGGGCAGCGTCGCGGTAGTAGTTGCGGAACTGTTTTTCCAATACGCCGTAGATACGACGTACTTTTTGTTTCTCGCGCAGTTGCACACCGTAGTCGGACAGACGCGCTTTACGCGCACCGTGTTGACCAGGAACGGTGTCAATCTTGCACTTAGAATCAATCGCACGAACACCAGACTTCAGGAAGAGGTCGGTGCCCTCACGACGGCTAAGCTTAAGCTTAGGACCGATATATCTTGCCATCTTCTTTCTCCAACAATCCTAGACCAAGTAGCTACAGCGTTACACGCGGCGCTTCTTGGGAGGACGACAACCGTTGTGCGGGATCGGAGTCACATCAGTAATGTTAGTGATGCGGAAACCAGCCGCGTTCAGAGCGCGGATGGAAGACTCACGACCGGGACCCGGACCTTTGACCATGACTTCCAGGTTCTTCACGCCGTATTCTTTGGCGATCTCACCAGCACGCTCAGCAGCTACCTGGGCAGCAAACGGAGTGGACTTACGGGAACCACGGAAACCGGAACCACCAGAGGTAGCCCAAGACAGAGCATTGCCCTGACGGTCAGTAATGGTCACGATTGTGTTGTTGAAAGATGCATGAACGTGCGCAATACCGTCGCTCACTTGCTTTTTAACGCGCTTGCGAGCACGAGTCGGAGTTTTAGCCATTTTCTACCTTCCCGTTACTTCTTGATAGCCTTGCGCGGACCCTTACGGGTACGAGCGTTGGTCTTGGTACGTTGACCACGAACAGGCAGGCTACGACGGTGACGCAAACCACGGTAGCAACCCAGATCCATCAATCGCTTGATGTTCATGGAAATCTGACGACGCAGGTCACCTTCAACGGTGAATTTACCTACTTGTTCACGCAGACTCTCGATCTGAGCTTCGTCCAGGTCTTTAATTTTCACATTCTCAGCGATACCGGCTGCGGCACAGATGGCCTTGGAGCGGGTACGACCGACGCCATAAATAGCAGTCAACGCAATGACTGCATGTTTATGGTCAGGAATGTTAATGCCAGCGATACGGGCCACTATTCACTCCTACATATAGTAGATAACGACCACCACAAAGCCCGTGAGCGGATACGTGGCGGTCAACCAATACACAACAAAAGTTGGCTGGCTATATTAGCCAGCACAACTATTTGTTGCAAGTACTAACCGTAAAAAATTAGCCTTGGCGCTGTTTATGCTTTGGCTCGCTGCAAATCACACGCACCACACCGTGACGCTTGATGATTTTGCAGTTACGGCAGATTGCCTTAACGGAAGCACGAACTTTCATTGCTTAACTCCGTAACTACGCCGACCTTTAGCGGCCGTAGCCCTTCAGGTTGGCCTTCCTCAGGACGTCGCCATATTGATGAGACATCATATGGGTCTGAACCTGAGCCATGAAGTCCATGATAACTACCACGATAATCAGCAGCGAGGTGCCACCGAAGTAGAACTGTACGTTCCAGGCAGTCATCAGGAACTGGGGTACCAGACAGATAAAGGTAATATAGAGCGCACCTGCCAATGTCAGGCGAGTCATAACCTTATCGATGTAACGTGCTGTCTGCTCGCCCGGGCGGATCCCCGGGATAAAGGCTCCACTCTTCTTCAGGTTATCTGCTGTCTCGCGGGGGTTGAACACCAGCGCGGTATAGAAGAAGCAGAAGAAGATAATGGCTGCTGCATAGAGCATCTCGTACAAGGGCTGACCCGGCTGCAGGACCATAGAGACCTGTTGCAGGATGTCAGCGATCTTGCCCTCTCCCTGACCAAACCAGGAGGTAATGGTACCCGGGAAGAGGATGATGCTGGATGCGAAAATCGCAGGAATCACACCGGCCATATTCACTTTCAACGGCAGGTGTGTGCTTTGCGCAGCGAATACCTGGCGGCCTTGTTGACGCTTGGCATAGTTAACGACGATACGACGCTGACCACGCTCCACGAACACCACAAAGTAAGTCACAGCGAAAACAATCAAGCCCAGCAACAACAACAGCAGGATGTGCAATTCCCCTTGACGTGCCTGTTCGGCCGTAGCGCCAATGGCATGAGGCAGACCGGCGACGATACCTGTGAAGATAATCAACGAGATACCATTACCAATCCCACGCTCGGTAATCTGTTCACCCAACCACATCAAGAACATGGTACCGGTGACCAGACTCACAACGGCTGTGAAATAGAAGCCCAAACCCGGATGAGTCACGAGTCCTTGCATCATATTCGGCAGACCGGTTGCAATACCAATGGCCTGGAACGTTCCCAAAACCAGCGTGCCCCAACGGGTATATTGGCTAATCTTGCGACGGCCGGATTCACCCTCTTTCTTGAGTTCAGCAAGAGCAGGATGAACCACAGTCAGCAACTGAATAATGATCGACGCCGAAATATACGGCATGATCCCCAGTGCAAGAATAGAAGCACGCGAGAGTGCACCACCACTGAACATGTTGAACATCTCAATGATGGTGCCCTTCTGTTGTTGGAACAACTCGGCCAGTACGGCGGCGTCAATACCAGGGATCGGCACATAAGAGCCTGCACGGAACACGATAATTGCCCCGAGAACGAAGAGCAGACGGCTCTTCAGTTCGCTCAGACCACCTTGTGCTTTAACATCCAATCCTGGTTTCTTAGCCATTGTACTGATTATTCCTCGATTTTACCGCCAGCGGCCTCGATGGCTGCACGTGCACCCTTGGTGACGGACAGACCACGAACGGTCACAGCACGGTCAATGTTGCCAGACAGAACAACTTTAGCGAACACGATGTTTTTGGTAATAACACCGGCTTGCTTCAGAGTGCTCACGTCGACCACATCACCTTCTACCAGGGCGATTTCGTTCAGGCGCACTTCGGCAGAAACCAAAGATTTGCGAGAGAAGAAACCGAACTTCGGCAGACGGATTTTCAAAGGCATCTGGCCGCCTTCGAAACCGTTGCGGACCTTGCCGCCACCGGAACGAGAGGTTTGACCTTTAACACCACGACCACCGGTCTTGCCCAGACCAGAACCGATACCACGGCCCGGACGGTGCTTGACGCGTTTGGAGCCAGCGGCCGGAGACAGAGTATTCAGACGCATGCTTAGCCCTCCACCTTAACCATGTAATAAACCTGGTTGATCATGCCGCGTACGCAGGGAGTATCTTCCAGCTCAACGGTGTGACCAATGCGACGCAGACCCAGACCACGCAGAGTCGCCTTGTGCTTTGGCAGACGGCCGATAGAGCTGCGAGTTTGAGTTACTTTTACAGTGTTAGCCATGTCGCATTACCCCAGAATTTCTTCAACGCGCAGACCACGCTTGGCCGCGATCTGTTCCGGTGATTGACCGTGAACCAGAGCGTCGACAGTTGCGCGAACAACGTTGATTGGGTTGGTGGAACCGTAGGTCTTGGCCAGCACGTTGTGGATACCAGCAACTTCCAGTACGGCACGCATGGCGCCGCCTGCAATGATACCAGTACCTTGGGAGGCCGGCTTCATGAACACGGTGGAACCAGAGTGAACGCCACGCACCGGGTGGTGCAGGGTGCCGTTGTTCAGCTCAACCTTGTTCAGGTTACGCTTAGCCTGTTCCATCGCCTTTTGAATGGCGGCCGGAACTTCACGGGCCTTACCGTAACCGTAACCTACACGGCCGTTACCATCACCCACCACGGTCAACGCGGTGAAGGACATGATACGACCACCTTTAACAGTTTTCGAAACACGGTTTACTGCAATGAGCTTTTCTTGCAGTTCGCCGGCTTGAGATTCGACTTTAGCCATCTTCGACTCCTAGCTTAGAACTGAAGACCAGCGTCACGAGCAGCGGTAGCCAGAGCGGCTACACGACCGTGATACTTGAAACCGGAACGATCGAAAGATACGTTCTGAACGCCTTTGGCAATAGCACGCTCAGCGATAGCCTTACCTACAGCGGTAGCAGCATCTGCGTTACCGGTGTATTTCAGAGCTTCACTGATGGCTTTCTCTACTGTGGAAGCAGAGGCCAGAACTTCGGAACCGTTGGCTGCAATAACCTGCGCATAGATATGACGCGGGGTACGGTGAACAACCAGACGGGTAGCTCCCAGTTCCTGCATCTTTTTCCGAGCACGAGTAGCACGACGGAGACGAGCTGCTTTCTTGTCCATAGTGTTACCTTACTTCTTCTTAGCTTCTTTAGTACGCACTTGCTCGTTGGCATAGCGTACACCCTTGCCCTTGTAGGGCTCCGGAGCGCGGTAAGCACGGATATCGGCGGCGACTTGGCCAACCAGCTGCTTGTCCACACCACGCAGAACGATCTCGGTGGCGGACGGACATTCAGCGGTGACACCAGCCGGCAGCGCATGCTCTACCGGGTGAGAGAAGCCCAGTGCCAGCGCAACAGCATTGCCCTTGATGGAGGCTTTGTAACCTACACCAACCAGCTGCAGCTTGCGCTCGAAGCCTTGGGTAACACCGACTACCATGTTGTTGACCAATGCACGGGCAGTACCGGCCTGAGCGTCAGCACCAGCGATGCCGTCGCGCGGGGCGAACTTCAGTACATTGTCTTCTTTGGTCACTTCTACACCGGCGTGGATGGAACGAACCAGGGAACCCTTGCCACCTTTGATGGACAGTTCTTGGCCGTTCAGAGTCACCTCTACGCCAGCAGGAATAGTGACGGGTGCCTTAGCAACGCGAGACATTTCCGACCTCCTATTAAGCGACGTAGCAGATGATCTCACCACCCATGCTTGCCTTGCGGGCAGCACGGTCGGTCATCACACCTTTAGACGTGGACACGATAGCAACACCGAGACCGCCCATGACTTTCGGCAGATCAGTAGTGCGCTTGTAAATACGCAGGCCGGGACGGCTCACGCGTTGGATCAGTTCTACAACCGGCTTGCCCTGGAAATATTTCAGTTCGATTTCCAGTTCCGGTTTCACGTCACCAGCTACGTTGTAGCCAGCGATGTAACCTTCTTCTTTCAGCACTTTGGCGATAGCCACTTTCAGCTTGGAAGAAGGCATGGAAACCGCAACTTTGCTCGCCGCCTGACCGTTACGGATGCGGGTCAGCATATCCGCGATCGGATCTTGCATGCTCATAGTCTAACTCCCGAGATTCTTACCAAGAGGCCTTTTTGAGGCCCGGAATTTCGCCCTTCATGGCATGCTCACGCACCTTGATGCGAGAGAGGCCAAACTTCCGCAGGAAACCGTGCGGACGACCAGTGATGTTGCAACGGTTACGCTGGCGGGACGGACTGGAATCACGGGGCAGCTGTTGCAGTTGCAAGACAGCATCCCAACGCGCTTCTTCAGAAGCGTTCATATCAACGATGATAGCTTTCAGCTCGGTACGCTTGGTCGCGAACTTGGCTGCCAGCTTCGCACGCTTTGCTTCACGTGCTTTCATGGATGTTTTAGCCATAACCCTAACCTTACTTGCGGAATGGGAAGTTAAAGGCAGCCAGCAGAGCACGGCCTTCTTCGTCGGTATTCGCGGAAGTGGTGATGGTGATATCCAGACCACGGACGCGATCGACCTTGTCATAGTCGATTTCCGGGAAGATGATTTGCTCACGCACGCCCATGGAGTAGTTACCACGGCCATCGAACGCCTTGGCGTTCAGACCACGGAAGTCACGGATACGCGGTACGGAGATGCAAATCAGCCGTTCCAGGAACTCCCACATACGCTCGCCACGCAGGGTTACTTTACAACCTATCGGGTAGCCTTCACGAATCTTGAAGCCCGCAACAGATTTGCGTGCTTTGGTGATCAGCGGTTTCTGACCGGAAATGGCAGCCATATCGGCAGCAGCATTTTCCAGCAACTTCTTGTCAGAGATCGCTTCACCAACACCCATGTTCAGGGTGATTTTCTCGATCCGAGGGACTTGCATGATAGTCTTGTAACCGAACTGCTTGGACAGTTCATTTACTACATCGGATTTGTAGTAATCATGCAGTTTCGCCATCGTTAAACTCCAATTACTTCACAAGTTCGCCGGTGGATTTGAAGAAACGGACTTTCTTGCCGTCTTCAATCCGGAAACCAACGCGGTCAGCCTTGCCAGTGGCAGAGTTGAACAGCGCGACGTTAGATACATCGATGGGGGCTTCTTTGGTGACGATGCCGCCAGCCTGACCCAGTGCGGGTACCGGCTTTTGGTGTTTCTTCACCTGGTTGATGCCTTCCACGATTACCTTACCTTTTGCAATCAGGACTTGAGTGACTTTGCCACGCTTGCCCTTGTCTTTGCCGGTAAGAACAATTACTTCGTCTTCGCGACGGATTTTAGCTGCCATCGTTCGACTCCTTACAGTACTTCGGGTGCCAGGGACACAATCTTCATGAACTTCTCGTTACGGAGTTCACGGGTCACCGGGCCAAAAATACGAGTACCGATTGGCTGTTGGTTGTTGTTAAGCAACACAGCCGCATTGTTGTCGAAACGGATGACAGAGCCGTCCGGACGACGAACGCCTTTACGGGTGCGTACGACCACCGCGTTATACACATCACCTTTCTTCACTTTACCGCGAGGAATGGCTTCCTTGATGGAAACCTTGATGATGTCGCCGATGCCGGCATAACGGCGGTGCGAACCACCCAGAACCTTAATACACATTACACTGCGAGCGCCGGAGTTGTCGGCAACACCCAGCATACTTTGCATCTGGATCATCTTAGTGCTCCGCTTTGTTTACTTCTTATCCCTGATGGGATCTGGCTGCCTTCAAAAGGCGCGAAACTATAACACAGCTATTTTTGAAAAGGTAGCCTAAAAAACAAACGGCCCCGATGGGGGGCCGTTTGGGCTAAAAAGTACCGAATTAGGCCTTTTCTACGACAGCAACCAGGGTCCAGGACTTGGTCTTGGACAACGGGCGGCACTCGCGGATTTCCACGAGATCGCCAGCCTTGCACTCGTTGTTCTCGTCATGCACGTGCAGCTTGGTAGTGCGCTTGATGATCTTACCGTAGATCGGGTGCTTTACCTTGCGCTCGATAGCGACGGTGATGGACTTGTCCATCTTGTCGCTAATTACACGACCTTGCAGAGTACGGATCTTGTCAGTCATTACGCACCTGCCTTCTCAGTCAGTACAGTCTTGATACGTGCGACGTCACGACGCACTTGTTTCAGAGTGTGAGTCTGAGCCAGCTGGCCGGTGGAAGCTTGCATGCGCATGTTGAATTGCTCACGCAGCAGACCCAGCAGCTCCTGGTTCAGTTCTTCGACGCTCTTTTGACGCAGATCTTGGGCTTTCATCACATCACCGTCTTAATTACGAAAGTGGTCTGAACAGACAGCTTAGCTGCGGCCAGGGCAAACGCTTCACGCGCCAGAGCCTCAGGTACACCATCCATCTCGTACAGAACCTTGCCAGGCTGGATCGGGCAAACCCAGTATTCCACGTTACCCTTACCTTTACCCATACGAACTTCGAGGGGCTTTTCGGTGATGGGCTTGTCCGGGAACACACGGATCCAGATCTTGCCTTGACGCTTAACGTGACGGGTCATGGCACGACGGGCTGCTTCGATTTGACGAGCAGTCAGTTGACCACGAGATGTCGCCTTCAGGCCAAAGGTACCGAAGGATACTTCGTTACCGGCATTGGCCAGACCGCGGTTACGACCCTTGTGGGTCTTGCGGAATTTAGTACGCTTAGGTTGCAACATTTACCGAATCTCCTTACTTGGCAGCGCGGCGCTTGTTGTCACGCTTGGGCTTCGCAGGAGCCTGCTCTTGAGCAGCGGCAGCATTGACTGCAGCCAGACCGCCCAGAACTTCGCCCTTGAAGATCCAAACTTTAACGCCGATCACACCGTAAGTGGTGTGGGCTTCAGAAGTTGCGTAGTCGATGTCGGCGCGCAGGGTGTGCAGGGGCACACGACCTTCACGGTACCATTCGGTACGCGCGATTTCAGCGCCGCCCAGACGACCGGAAACTTCCACTTTGATGCCCTTGGCACCCAGGCGCATGGCGTTCTGTACGGCGCGCTTCATAGCACGACGGAACATTACACGACGCTCCAGCTGGGAAGTGATGCTGTCGGCAACCAGTTTGCCATCCAGCTCCGGCTTGCGGACTTCGGAAATGTTGATCTGAGCAGGCACGCCAGCGATTGCGGCTACAGCTTTGCGCAGTTTTTCAACGTCTTCGCCTTTCTTGCCGATCACGACACCCGGACGAGCTGTGTGAATGGTCACACGAATGCTCTTGGCCGGACGCTCGATAGTGATCTTGGACAAGGAAGCGTTTTTCAGCTCCTTGGTCAGGAACTGGCGTACTTGGAAATCGCTGTACAGGTTGTCAGCGAAGTCTTTGGTGTTCGCGAACCAGGTAGAATTCCAAGGCTTGGTAATACCCAGGCGAATGCCATTAGGATGTACTTTCTGACCCATTGCTTATCTCCCAGCCTTAGCGTCGGATACCACTACAGTGATGTGAGCGGTACGCTTGAGGATACGATCCGCGCGACCTTTGGCACGCGGGCGGATGCGCTTCATGGAGGGACCTTCGTCTACCATGATGGTGGCAACACGCAGGGTGTCGATATCGGCACCTTCGTTGTGCTCAGCGTTGGCAATGGCAGATTCCAGCACTTTCTTCACCAGAACAGCAGCCTTTTTCGGGCTGAAGGTCAGGATGTTCAGAGCCTTGTCTACGGACAGACCACGTACTTGATCGGCTACCAGACGAGCTTTCTGGGCAGAAGTACGGGCATAACGGTGTTTAGCGATAGCTTCCATCATTTATCCCTTAGCGCTTCTTAGCCTTCTTATCAGCAGCATGGCCGCGATAAGTACGAGTCGGTGCGAATTCACCCAGTTTGTGACCGATCATTTCTTCGGTAACGAAAACCGGAACGTGCTGACGACCATTATGGACAGCGATGGTCAAACCGATCATGTTCGGGATGATCATTGAACGACGGGACCAGGTCTTAACCGGCTTTTTATCCCCGCTTTCCACCGCTTTCTCTACCTTCTTCAGCAAGTGCAGGTCGATAAATGGACCCTTCTTGAGAGAACGTGGCATGGTGATTCCTCTATGTTAACAATTACTTGTTACGACGACGTACGATGTACTTGTCGGTACGCTTGTTCTTACGGGTCTTGAAGCCCTTAGCCTTCTGGCCCCATGGGGACACAGGCTGCATGCCCTTGTTACGACCCTCACCACCACCGTGCGGGTGATCAACCGGGTTCATCGCCATACCGCGAACGGTCGGACGAATACCACGCCAGCGGTTAGCACCGGCTTTACCCAGTTGACGCAGCATGTGCTCGGAGTTACCCACTTCACCGATGGTAGCGCGGCACTCGGCCAGAACTTTACGTACTTCGCCGGAACGCAGACGCAGAGTTACATAGTTACCTTCACGAGCCAGGATCTGGATGAAAGTACCAGCGGAACGAGCCAGCTGGGCACCTTTACCAGGTTTCATCTCAACGGCGTGAACGGTAGAACCGACCGGGATGTTGCGCATCGGCAGGGTGTTACCTACCTTGATGGCAGCATCAGCACCAGAGGCGATTGCATCACCAGCTTTCAGGCCTTTCGGAGCCAGGATGTAACGACGCTCACCGTCTGCATACAGCACCAGGGCGATGTTTGCGGTACGGTTGGGATCGTATTCCAGACGCTCAACTTTGGCCGGAATGCCGTCTTTGTCGCGCTTGAAGTCGATCAGACGGTAGTGTTGCTTGTGACCACCACCGATGTGACGTGTGGTGATACGACCGTTGTTGTTACGGCCACCGGACTTGCTTTTGCTGTCCAGCAGAGCGGCGAAGGGCTTGCCCTTGTACAGCTCTTGGTTGACGATCTTGACGACGTGGCGGCGGCCCGGAGAAGTAGGCTTGCACTTAACGATTGCCATTTTTCAGAACTCCTCTTACTCGGCTGCGCCCATGAAGTCGATGTCCTGACCAGCTTTCAGGGTCACATAAGCCTTTTTCCAATCGGAACGACGGCCTACGCGTGCACCTGCGCGCTTGGTCTTACCCTTCATGTTCAGGGTACGGACGGTCTCAACTTCGACCTCGAACAGTTTCGCAACTGCAGCTTTGACTTCCGCCTTGGTGGCATCAACAGCAACTTTGAACACGATAGTGTTCTGCTTTTCTGCGACCATGGTGCTCTTTTCAGAGATGTGCGGAGCCTTCAGAACTTTCAGCAGACGCTCTTCACGGATCATGCCAGCATCTCCTCGATTTGCTTAACTGCGTCAGCAGTCATCAGAACCTTGTCGAAAGCGATCAGGCTGACCGGGTCGATACCGGCAACGTCACGCACGTCAACTTTGTACAGGTTACGAGCAGCCAGGAACAGGTTCTCATCGACTTCAGCAGTCACGATCAGAACGTCAGTCAGTTCCATTTCTTTCAGCTTGGCGATCAGTTCTTTGGTCTTCGGCGCTTCGATGCCGAACTTCTCAACAACGATCAGGCGCTCTTGACGTACCAGCTCGGACAGGATGCTACGGATAGCGCCGCGGTACATCTTCTTGTTTACTTTCTGGCTGTGATCTTGCGGCTTAGCAGCAAAGGTCACACCACCGGAACGCCAGATGGGCGAACGGATGGAGCCAGCACGGGCACGACCAGTACCCTTCTGACGCCACGGCTTTTTGCCGCCACCAGACACTTCAGAGCGAGTCAGCTGCGCACGAGTACCCTGACGGGCACCAGCGGCATATGCAACGACAACCTGGTGAACCAGAGCTTCGTTGAATTCGCGCCCGAAGGTAGTCTCGGAAACTTCAAGAGCGCTCTTGGCGTCTTTCATTACCAATTCCATTACTATCTCCTCAGACGTTACGCTTTGACGGCAGGTTTGACGATCACGTTGCCGTTGGTTGCACCCGGTACTGCGCCTTTGATGAGCAGCAGGTTGCGTTCAGCGTCAACACGAACCAGTTCCAGGTTCTGAGTCGTTACACGCTCAGCACCCATGTGACCAGCCATCTTCTTGCCCTTGAATACACGGCCCGGGGTCTGGTTTTGACCGATGGAGCCAGGTACACGGTGGGACAGGGAGTTACCGTGGGTCATATCCTGGGTACGGAAGTTCCAGCGCTTAACAGTACCGGCAAAACCTTTACCCTTGGATGTGCCGGTAACGTCTACCAGCTTAACGTCAGCGAGAAGATCTACTTTCAGCTCGCTACCAACAGTGAAAGTTTCACCGTTGTTCAGGCGGAATTCCCACAGACCGCGACCGGCTTCTACACCAGCTTTGGCGAAGTGGCCAGCTTCCGGCTTGGTTACGCGGCTGGCTTTCTTGGCGCCAGTGGTAACCTGAATAGCGTTGTAGCCGTCGGTTTCTACAGATTTGACCTGAGTTACACGGTTAGCTTCAACTTCGATAACAGTCACCGGGATAGAAACGCCATCTTCAGTGAAGATGCGAGTCATACCCACTTTGCGACCTACAAGACCGATTGTCATTGTTATCAACCTCTTTCCGTAATTAACCCAGGCTGATCTGGACGTCTACACCAGCTGCCAGATCCAGACGCATCAGAGCGTCTACGGTCTTGTCAGTCGGTTCAACGATGTCTACCAGACGCTTGTGAGTGCGGATCTCGTACTGATCACGCGCGTCTTTGTTGACGTGCGGGGAGATCAGAACGGTGAAACGCTCTTTGCGAGTCGGCAGCGGGATAGGACCGCGAACCTGCGCGCCAGTGCGCTTAGCAGTTTCAACGATTTCCGCAGTGGATTGATCGATCAGGCGATGATCAAAAGCCTTCAGGCGGATACGGATTCTTTGGTTCTGCATTGACAGAGCTCCAATAGATAAAAGAACATAAATCAACACCGCCCGACCGAGACTACTCCCGCCAGAGGTGTGATTTTTCACGTTTCCTCCCATATCGGGAGGACTGTATGGCTGGCAACTCGTAAACGGGAAGCTCAGCAAGCAGACATATCGTCTGGCTGCCTCATGGGCAAGCGGAGGGGATTATACGGATTTTTTCCACTCACGCAAGTGAAGGCGGACAGATTGTGCGCAATGTTGTGTGGCAGATGGATCTCCAGGCGATCAAATCATCGCCCTCGGCGAGACGGTAACGACAATGTTGCAAACAGGCTGATAGACTGCGCCCTCGCCCCAGTTTGCGGAACGCATCCCATGCTCAAGAATCAGAAGAAAGCCTACCAGTACGGGCTCTGTGCCGTCGCCCTCTGGTCCACGGTGGCCAGCGCCTTCAAGATCTCCCTCGCCTACTTTGAACCGGTACAGCTGCTGCTGGTCGCGGCCTGCACCTCGACCCTGACCCTGGGGTGCATCGTGGCCTGTCAGGGCAAACTGCCGCTACTGCTCGACTACATCAAGAGTCGCCCCCTCTACTACCTCGCTCTCGGGGTCCTGAACCCCTTTCTCTATTACCTGCTGCTGTTCAAGGCATATGATCTGCTGCCCGCCCAGCAGGCGCAGACTCTCAACTACACCTGGGCCATCACCCTCAGCCTGCTGGCCGTTCCCTTCCTCGGTCAAAAGCTGCGCCGCCGCGATGGCGTCGCCATCGTGCTCGGCTATTTCGGCGCCCTGGTGATCGCCACCAGGGGGGACGTGTTCGGTCTGCAGTTCGACAGCCCCCTCGGTGTCACGATGGCGCTGGTGTCGACCCTGATCTGGGCCGGTTACTGGATCCTCAACACCCGCAATCAGGGGGATCCCGTCGTCAGCCTACTGCTCGGCTTCCTCATCAGCCTGCCCTTCATCATCGTGGCGACCTGGTTGCTCTCGGACTTTGCCATGACCGCCTGGCAGGGATGGGCTGGCGCCATCTATGTGGGGCTGTTCGAGATGGGTTTTGGCTTCGTGCTCTGGCTGATGGCCCTGCGCCACGCCACCAACACAGCCCCCATCAGTAACCTCATCTTCATCTCGCCGTTTGCCTCTCTGGTGCTGCTCAACCTGTTGATCGGCGAAACCATTCACCCGGCAACCCCCATCGGGTTGGCTCTCATCGTCGCCGCCCTGCTTATCCAGCAACTCAAATATGGCAAGCGCTACCGCAAGGTGAGCGACCCCCACGCCTGACAGACAAAAGGGCGCATCTCTCGATACGCCCTGCTTTCAATCCATCCACTCTAGCGGCTGGTTCTTGGGTAGCCGGATCTCCACCTGCAAGCCCCCCAGTTCGGAGCGCCCCAACCTGATGGTGCCGTGATGCTGGGAGACTATCTTGGCAACGATGGCCAACCCCAGCCCGCTGCCTCCACCGGTGCGCGCCACATTGCCCTGGGTGAAGGGCTTGAGCACCCGGGAGTAGTCCTCTTCTGCGATCCCCGGGCCATTGTCGGAGAGTCGCAGCCGCACCCAGTGGCCATCATCCCTGAGCTCGGCCTGCAACCGGGTCGCGCCATAGCGCAGGGAGTTGCCCGACAGATTGTTGAGGATACGGCGAATGCTGATGGGATGGCAGGCCACACGCACCGCCTCCTCCGGCAGGAGCAGCTCCACTTCCAGTCCCTGATCGGTCTGCATCAGCAACGCATCGTGAATGAGCTGGGTCAGGTCGACGGGCCGGGCATCGAGCCCCTCGTTCGGGCGAATGTAGTCGATGAACTGATCAATGATACCGTTCGACTCATCGATGTCCGCATTGATGCTCTCCTTGAGGTACTCATCCCCCGAGGACATCATCTCGGTCGCGAGACGAATGCGGGTGAGAGGGGTGCGCAAATCGTGGGATACCCCGGCCATCATCAGGTTGCGCTCCTCGATCAGCCCTTTGATGGAGCTCGACATGTGGTTGAAGGTGCGGGTCAGGCGGCGCACCTCCCGCGAGCCCTGCTCCCCCAGGGCATCGGGAAAGTTGCCGCGCGCCACCGCCACGGCCCCCGCTTCCAGATCCTCCAGCGGTCGCACCAGCTGACGGGCAAAACGCCAGGCTGCAAACAGGGTCACCACCAGCAAGACGCTCATATAGAGGATGAGCGGTTCAATGTCGTCATCTTCAATTTCAGTCAGGGGAATGCGCACCCACATCTGGCTGGCCTGGGGAGGCTGGATCCAGATGATGTAGTGATCCTGGATTTCAACTCTGACCCTGGTATCCCCTTTCAATTCGCGGCTGATGCTCTGCTCCAGATAGGGGTAGGGCTTGGAATCATTCAGCCCGTGCTGCTCCGCCTCGCTCTGGGTATAGATGTCGCTGCCAGTGGTCACATAGACCAGCGCCTCGGCATCTTCACTGAGCGCCAGCTGGTTGTTGTCCACCGGAAAGATGAGCTTGACCTGGTTTGCCAGCAGGTGGCTGATCTGCTTGACGGTCGGCGCCAGCAGGTAGTTGTAGAAGGTAACGTAGGAGACGACTTGATAGACCACCAGCACGGCAGCCAGAAACCAGAGCATGCGGGAGAACATGCTGCCCACTTTCTTCATGCGTTCTCACCGTCCGGTACGAACACATACCCCAGACCCCAGACGGTCTGCAGATAGCGAGGCTGGGCCGGGTCCTGTTCCAGCAGGCGGCGCAGGCGGGAGACCTGCACATCAATGCTGCGCTCGGTGGCCGTGTACTCGCGACCACGGGCCAGGTTCATCAGCTTGTCACGGGAGAGCGGTTCGCGAGGATGACTCACCAGCACCTTGAGCACGGCGAACTCCCCGCTGGTCAGGGCAACCGGTTCGCCATCACGGCTCAGTTCACGGGTCGCCAGATTGAGCTGGTAGGCCCCAAAACTCACCATCTTCTCCGCCGCGGAAGGGGCGCCGGGCAGCTCCACGGTATGGCGGCGCAGCACGGCGCGGATCCGGGCCAGCAGCTCACGGGGGTTGAACGGCTTGGGCAGATAATCGTCGGCCCCCATCTCCAGACCGACGATGCGATCCACTTCGTCCCCCTTGGCGGTGAGCATCAAGACAGGGATCTGGTTGCCGGCCTCGCGCAGGCGGCGGCAGATGGAGAGGCCGTCTTCCCCCGGCAGCATCAGATCAAGCACCATCAGGCTGAAGTTTTCACGCGTCAGCAGGCGATCGGCCTGCTCCCCGTTGGCGACACCTCGCACTACAAACCCCTGCTCGGTGAGGTAGCGCTCCAGCAAGGAACGCAGTTTCAGATCGTCGTCCACCACCAGGACCTTGTATTGCTGACTCATTGCCACCTCTCTTTTCTGTCTCCCCTCATACTAGAGCCGCCCCCTGCAACCACAAAGCATAAATATGTTACCGGTTATTGCCCTCATTCGGCCCCGGAGCCGGGAAGGATGGATGGCCAGCTCTGCTTTTTGCTCGACAGCGCGGCGACAATGACTAAGATCCCGAGCAACCGGATGCAATTGGCGAGGGAGTGATAACTCCATGAAAACCAAACTCATTACCCGTGAAGGCTACACCAGGCTCCGGCAGGAGCACGACATGCTCTGGCGGGAGGAGAGGCCCGATGTCACCAAAAAAGTGGCCTGGGCGGCGAGCCTGGGTGATCGCAGCGAGAATGCCGATTACCAGTACAACAAGAAACGCCTGCGGGAGATCGACCGCCGGGTTCGCTACCTGCGCAAGTGCCTGGAAGAGCTGACCATAGTCGACTACTCCCCCTCCCAGGAGGGCAAGGTCTTCTTCGGCGCCTGGGTCGAGGTGGAAAACGACGAGGGTGAGACCAAGCGCTTTCGCATTGTCGGCTATGACGAGATCTTCGGCCGCAAGGATTACATCTCCATCGACTCCCCCATGGCCCGTGCCCTGCTCAAGAAAGAGGTGGGCGATGAAGCCATGGTTCAAACGCCAGTGGGTGACGCCTGCTGGTACATCAATGAGATCAGCTATCCCAAATAAGCCAGGCCTAGCCTCACTGCCAAATCGGCTGACAAGGCCAGGAGAGACCGAGCATGTCCGCCCACCCAGGGCGGGATCGCACTTTGTTAATGAAATTTGAACAGGCAGATCGTCTGTGATCTAATCGCGTCTCCATGCAGGA
>NZ_JAPDBQ010000081.1:0-18747 GCF_027705325.1 Aeromonas sp. QDB18 | reverse complement strand
CAAAGCCAAACCACAGAAGTATGCGACGAGAAAACCTAGTAAAAACAATGCCAGTCAGGCTTAACTGACTGGCATTACTCCCGAGGGAGCCCTTTTCATTGCCGGTCAGGGACGGGCTCAGGCGTCGCCGCAGGCCTTCTTGGCGGCGGTGATCATGGGGGTAATGGTCATGCCCTGTACCACGATGGAGAACATCACCACCGAGTAGGTCATCACCAGGATCACCTGGCGCAGATCGACGTTGTGCTCCGGGATCATCATGACACCGGATGGCAGTGCCAGGGCCATGGCCATGGCCAGACCGCCACGCAGGCCGCCCCAGGTGAGGATGCGCACCGAGAAGGTGTTGTAGCTGCGGAACTTGCGGAACGTCACATAGGGCAGGGAGACGCTGATGAAGCGGGCAGCCAGGCAGAGCGGCACCGCGATGACCAGCAGGATCCAGTCGCGCCAGTCGAGGTCCAGCAGCACCAGTGCCAGACCGATCAGCAGGAACAGCAGGGCGTTGAGGAACTGATCCATCAACTCCCAGAAGTGATCCAGGTGGTGCTGGCTCTGCTCGGAGAAGCCGGAATGACGGGTCCAGTTGCCGATCATGATGCCGGTCACCACCATGGCCAGGGCGCCGGAGACGCCGATCATGTTGGCGAAGGCGAAGCCCGCGGTCGGGATGCAGAGGGTCAGCAGCAGCTCCAGGGAGCCGTCGTCGGTGGCGCTGATCATCACGTGGGCGATGAGACCCAGCACGGCACCGAACAGGATGCCGCCGAGAGCCTCATGCAGGAACAGACCGGCCACGCTGCCGAAGGTGGGCTCCACGCCGCCAAAGGCCACGGCAAACACGGTGGCGAAGATGACCAGACCGACACCGTCGTTGAACAGGGATTCCCCCTCGATCTGGATGGCGATCTGGGGTGGCGCCTTCATCTTTTTGACGATGGCCAGTACGGCGATGGGGTCGGTGGGGGAGATCAGGGCACCGAACAACATGCAGTAGACCAGCGGCACATCCCAGCCCAGCAGCTTGGCGATGAACCAGAAGCCGTAGCCGATGAGGAAGGTGGAGAGCAGGGTGGCGGCTATGGCCAGAATGGTGATTTCCCACTTCTGGCTACGCAACGCCTTGAGGTTGATGCCAAGCCCGCCGGCGAACAGCAGGAAGCCCAGGATCCCCTTCAACAGGAAGTTCTGGAAGTCGATGCTCTCCATGGTCTTGATGGCGAGAGGCTCCAGATTGAACCAACCCAGTTTGCCAAACAGCACCAGCAGCGCGGAGATCAGCATGGAGCCCGCAGTGATGGCGATGGTGGTCTGGATCTTCACAACATACTGGTTGGCAAAGGCGATGAAGATCGCCAACGCTGCCAGGAAGCAGAGTGTGTAGTAGACGCTCATAGTTATTTTTCTCTTTGGTAAACAGCAAGCACGTATCCCTCTTGAGGACGGGCATAGGGTACTCCCGGGTTAGATCATGCTCATTACCTATTTATGGTTATATTTAATCGTCACCACGGACAGATAGACGGCTAGATTTCCATTTGATTTGATTGCTGCTAGGATGGGCATCACGCAGTTGCATGGATGTAAGGGGTACGAGCGGTGTCGAGCAGAGAGTCGAACAAGAAAGCAGATGTCACAACCAGGCTGGAAGCCTGTCTCAAGGAGCGGATCCTGATCATCGACGGGGCCATGGGCACCATGATCCAGGGTTACAAACTCGGTGAGGCGGACTATCGGGGGGAGCGGTTTGCCGACTGGCATACCGACATCAAGGGCAACAACGACCTGCTGGTGTTGAGCCGTCCCGCCGTCATTCGCGAGATCCACGACCAGTATTGTGCCGCCGGGGCCGACATCCTCGAGACCAACACCTTCAACGCCACCCGCATCGCCATGGCGGACTACGAGATGGAAGCGCTCTCGGCCGAGATAAACCGGGAGGCGGCCCGCCTGGCCCGCGCCGTGGCGGACGAGTGGACCGCCAAGGACCCGGCGAAACCGCGCTTTGTGGCAGGGGTTCTGGGCCCCACCAACCGTACCGCCTCCATCTCGCCGGACGTGAACGATCCGGGCAAGCGCAACGTCACCTATGACGAGCTGGTGGCCGCCTACACCGAATCGACCCACGCCCTCATCGAGGGCGGTGCCGACATCATCCTGATCGAGACCATCTTCGACACCCTCAACGCCAAGGCGGCCGCCTTCGCGGTGGACCTGGTGTTCGAGGAGCTGGGTTACAGCCTGCCGGTGATGATCTCCGGCACCATCACGGACGCCTCCGGTCGTACTCTCTCGGGCCAGACCACCGAGGCCTTCTACCACTCCCTTCGCCACGTCAAACCGGTCTCCTTCGGCCTCAACTGTGCGCTGGGGCCGGACGAGCTGCGCCAATACGTGGAGGAGCTGTCCCGCATCAGCGAGACCCATGTCAGCGCCCACCCCAACGCCGGTCTGCCCAATGCGTTTGGCGAGTACGATCTGGACGCGGTCGAGATGGCGGAGCATATCCGCGAGTGGGCTTCGAGCGGCTTTCTCAACCTGGTGGGCGGCTGCTGCGGCACCACCCCGACCCACATCCGTGCCATGGCGGACGCCGTGGCGGGCATCACACCCCGCGCCCTGCCGGATCTGCCGGTGGCCTGTCGGTTGTCGGGCCTGGAGCCTCTCATCATCACGGCGGACTCCATGTTCGTGAACGTGGGTGAGCGGACCAACGTCACCGGCTCGGCCAAGTTCAAGCGCTTGATAAAAGAAGGGCTCTACGACGAGGCCCTGGATGTGGCCAAGCAGCAGGTGGAAAACGGCGCCCAGATCATCGACATCAACATGGATGAGGGGATGCTGGACGCCGAGGCGGCCATGGTGCGCTTCCTGAACCTCATCGCCGGGGAACCGGACATCGCCCGGGTGCCGGTGATGATCGACTCCTCCAAGTGGGAGGTGCTGGAGGCGGGCCTCAAGTGCGTGCAGGGCAAGCCGGTGGTCAACTCCATCTCCATGAAGGAGGGGGAGGACAAATTCATCGAGCAGGCGAAACTGCTGCGCCGCTACGGCGCCGCCGTCATCGTCATGGCGTTCGACGAGGTGGGCCAGGCCGATACCCGGGCCCGCAAGTTCGAGATCTGCCAGCGCGCCTACCGCATTCTGGTGGACCGCGTCGGCTTCCCGCCGGAAGACATCATCTTCGACCCCAACATCTTCGCGGTGGCGACCGGCATCGACGAGCACAACAACTACGCGGTGGACTTCATCGAGGCGGTGAAGGACATCAAAACGCACCTGCCCCACGCCATGATCTCCGGCGGCGTCTCCAACGTCTCCTTCTCCTTCCGTGGCAACGAGCCGGTGCGCGAAGCCATCCACGCTGTCTTCCTCTACCACGCCATCAGGAACGGCATGGACATGGGGATCGTCAACGCGGGCCAGCTTGCCATCTACGAAGACATCCCGGCCGAGCTCAAAGAGAAGGTCGAGGCGGTGGTGCTGAACCTCAACGACAACGCCACCGAGGCGCTGCTGGCCATCGCAGAGAAGTATCGCGGCGCGGGTGCCCAGGCGGAGGATCCGCGGGATCAGGAGTGGCGCAGCTGGCCGGTGGGCAAGCGGCTCGAACACGCCCTGGTCAAGGGGATCACTGATTTCATCGAGGAGGATACCGAGGAGGCGCGCGCCCAGGCCGAGAAGCCGCTGCACGTCATCGAGGGGCCGCTGATGGACGGCATGAACGTGGTGGGCGATCTGTTCGGCGCCGGCAAGATGTTCCTGCCCCAGGTGGTGAAGTCGGCCCGGGTGATGAAGCGGGCGGTGGCCTACCTGCAGCCTTACATCGAGGCGGAGAAGTCCGGCGGCTCCAGCAACGGCAAAATCGTGCTGGCCACCGTCAAGGGCGACGTGCACGACATCGGCAAGAACATCGTCGGGGTGGTGCTCCAGTGCAACAACTTCGAGATCGTGGATCTCGGGGTCATGGTCTCCTGCGAGACCATCCTCAAGACGGCCCGGGAAGTGAACGCCGACATCATCGGCCTGTCGGGCCTCATCACTCCGTCCCTGGACGAGATGGTGCACGTAGCAAAGGAGATGGAGCGTCAGGGGTTCAAGCTGCCGCTGCTCATCGGCGGTGCCACCACTTCCAAGGCCCACACCGCGGTGAAGATAGAGCAGAACTACTCCGAGCCCGTGGTCTATGTTTCCAACGCCTCCCGCGCCGTGGGGGTGGCCCAGAGCCTGCTGAGCCCGGAGCTCAAGCCCGCCTTCGTGGCCCGCATCGACAAGGAGTACGAGATTGCCCGCGAGCAGCATGCCCGCAAGCAGCCGCGCTCCAAGCCGGTTTCCCTGGCCCATGCCCGGGCCAACCGCCATCAGCTGGACTGGGTCGGTTATGAGCCCCCCGCGCCCCGGGAGCCCGGCGTGCAGACCTTCGAAAACGTGCCCATCTCTGTGCTGCGCCCCTACATCGACTGGACGCCGTTTTTCCTGAGCTGGGAGCTGGCGGGCAAGTTCCCCCGCATTCTGGAGGATGACGTCGTGGGGGAGGAAGCGACGCGCCTCTACGCCGACGCCAACGCCATGCTGGACCAGCTGGAGAAGGATCAGAGCGTGCGCTGCGCCGGCATCGTCGGCCTGTTCCCCGCCAACGCCGTGGGGGACAGCATCGAGGTTTACACCGACGAGTCCCGCACTGAAGTGAAAAAAGTGCTGCACCACCTGCGCCAGCAGAGCGAGAAGCAGGGCTTCCCCAACTACTGTCTGGCGGACTATGTGGCGCCAAAAGAGAGCGGCAAGCCCGACTGGATCGGCGCCTTCGCGGTGACCGGCGGCATCGGCGAGGAGGCCATCGCCAAGGCCTACAAGGCGGACCACGACGACTACAACGCCATTCTCATCCAGGCGGTGTGCGATCGCCTCGCCGAGGCCTTTGCCGAATACCTCCACGAGCAGGTGCGCAAAGTGCACTGGGGCTATGCCCCGGACGAGGCGCTCAGCAACGAAGAGCTTATCCGCGAAAATTATCAGGGGATACGTCCGGCGCCGGGCTACCCGGCCTGCCCGGAGCACACCGAGAAGGGGAGCATCTGGGAGCTGCTGGACGTGGAGCAGGCCATCGGTATGCAGCTCACCGAGTCCTACGCCATGTGGCCGGGGGCGGCGGTATCCGGCTGGTACTTCTCCCACCCCGAGAGCAAATACTTCGCCGTGGCCCAGATCCAGCAGGATCAGGTGGAAGACTACGCCATGCGCAAGGGGATGACCCTGGCAGAGGCCGAACGCTGGCTGGGGCCCAACCTGCATTGATCCCCGTCTGCCCCGCCTCACGAAGTGCGGGGCAGACGCCGGGTACGCACGCCATATCGAGGTTGCCATGAAGATTGGATTTGTCGGTCTGGGGGCCGTGGTGCAGACAGCCTATCTGCCTACACTCGCCGCACTGGCGGAAAATCCCAAGATATGGGGTTTTGATCCCGCCATCACCCTGCCCGGCGTCATGTCTGCGCCGACCCTGGAAGCCCTGCTGGCCGAACCCCTGGATCGGCTGGTGATCGCCACCCCTTCCCTGCTGCATCTGCCTGTGCTGGAGCAGGCACTGGCCAGCGCCATTCCCCTCATCCTGGTGGAGAAACCCGTGGTGGCCACCCTGGCCCAGCACGATCGTCTGCGCGCCCTGCTGGCGGACCCCGAGGTCGCGGCCAGGGTGCTGGCGCTGGATCACTGGATGGCCCGCAATGCCGTCCAGCAGTTGCTGCTGAGCGGTAAACTGGATGAAGGCTGGCAGCCTCGGGAACCAGGCTGCGCCGGTGTCGGGCTGGCCACCCTCGCCGATATCAGCGCGGTGGAGGGCTTTTTGCTGGAACCCTGCGGCCTGGACGAGGCAGGGCATCCCTATGCCCTCAACTTCGCCACCGGGGAGTCGGATCGGCGGGTCCTGCGCCATCCAGACGGAGTGATCCTCGACATCGGCACCCATCTGCTGGCGATGGTCCGGGAACTGCTGGTGGCCCTGGGTGGGGACGACCGCCTGCACCTGATCGCGGAGGGCGTCTGCGACCGGCTGGGGCAGCCCATCCGGCGCGGGGATCTGGAGACCGCCGAGGGGCGGGCCTGCCTGCGCGGCGAGGCGGCAGGGGTGCCCCTGACCCTCTGGCTCGACAAGTATGCCGGTCCCGGGGTGGAGAAGAAGGGGCTTTGCCTGCACCTCAAGGATGGGCGGCGCATCGAGCTGCTTCGCTGCGGCAACCTGGAGTGGTTGCACCATCACGATGTCGACGGGATGCGGGGCTGGCAACATGAGGGGCCCCTCTATCGCCACTGTATCGCCCAGACCCTGCTGGCCCCCGTGCCTTTGGGAGGCTGGACCGGCACCACGGCGCGCCGTTTGCAGGAGGTCGCCCTGCTGCTTGAGTTGCAGCAAGGGCTGCGCGGCCCCCATTGACGTCGCTGGCGCCATCCGGCATGAGGGCTGGTGGCTGGCGCCGTCTTGCAGAACGGTCCGTTCTTGAGTGCAGCACTCTCGGTTTTTGCCTGTTCTTGCAGAGCCGCGCATGGTGAGGGGAAAGGATTGGCGTTGCCAGTCGTTCATGGCACCTTATACTCTCCAGTCCGATTATCAGGTCTGCCATTTCCATGAATATTGCCATTTTATCCCGTGAGCCCAACAACTACTCCACCCGCCGTCTGGTCGAGGTGGCCCGGGCCCGTGGGCACCAGGTCGAGGTGCTCGACACCCTGCGCTGCTACATGAACATCGCCTCCCACAGCCCCTCCATCCATTACGAAGGACGGGAGCTGGAGAGCTATGACGCAGTGATCCCGCGCATCGGTGCCAGCATCACCTTCTATGGCACCGCCGTGCTGCGCCAGTTCGAGATGATGAGCACCATGGCCCTCAACAGCTCGGTGGCCATCTCCCGCTCCCGGGACAAGCTGCGCGCCATGCAGTTGCTCTCCCGCCACGGCATCGGCCTGCCGGTGACCGGCTATGCCCACAGCACCCACGACGTACCGGATCTCATCACCATGGTGGGGGGCGCCCCCCTGGTGGTGAAGCTGCTGGAGGGCACACAGGGGATTGGCGTGGTGCTGTGTGAGACCCAGAAGGCCGCGGAGAGCGTCATCGAGGCCTTTATCCAGACCAACAACAATATCCTGGTGCAGGAGTACATCCGCGAGGCCAACGGCGCCGATATCCGCTGCCTGGTGGTCAACGGCAAGGTGGTGGCCGCCATGCGCCGCCAGGCCCAGCCGGGGGAGTTTCGCTCCAACCTGCACCGGGGCGGCACCGCCGAAGCCATCAAGATCACGCCGGAAGAGCGTGCCACCGCCGTGCAGGCCGCCAAGATCATGGGGCTGGACGTGGCCGGGGTGGATATTCTGCGTAGCGCCCGCGGCCCGCTGGTGCTGGAGGTGAACTCCTCCCCCGGTCTGCAGGGGGTGGAAGCCGCCTCCGGCAAGGACGTGGCGGGCAAGATCATCGAGTTCCTCGAGCTCAAGGCGAGCCGCAAGCACAAGCCGGCGGAATGAGCCCCAAACGAGTGTCAGACAGGTAAGCACAGGGCGCCCTCGGGCGCCTTGTTGCTATCTGGAGGGGGGGCTGGAAGGCTGCGGGCTTGCCGGGAAGTGTCTCCCTTCTCCCACTGTGTTGAACAGCCGGAGAGAAGGGCCGGGGATGAGGGGGTTATACCGCCCCGGGGGCGCCGGGGATCATCACCAGCCGGGCGCTGAAGACCCCATCCACCAGGTGGGTCTCAATCTGCCAGCCCAGCTTCTCGCAGATGCGCTGGATGATGGTGAGACCGCAGCCGTAGCCGAGGATCTGATCCGGCGCGGCGGCGGTGGGGTTGCTGATGGTGAGCACCTGCTCATGCAGGGTGATCTCGATGTGCCCCTCGGCGTAGCTCAGGGCGTTTTTCAAGAGGTTGCCGAGGGCGATGGCGAGCAGGGAGAGGGGGGCCTTCACCTCGCTCTCCTCGTCCAGTTGCAGGCGAATGTTCAGCGTCTCCCGTTGCAGCAGGGGGGCGAGGCGGGTCAGTTCCCGGCGAATGAGCGGCGCCACCTGCTGGGGCGGGCGCTCCACGGCCTCCTTGCGTCCCAGCAGCAGGAAGGTTTCGGTGAGCAGGGCCATCTCGTCGGCGGCGGCGCGGATGCGGCTGACGGCGCGGGCTGCCGGGGCGGGCAGGTCATTCACCTTGCCGAGCAGGGCCGCGGATCCCTGGATCACCATGTTGGGGGTGCGCAGCTCGTGGCTGGCAAAGCGGCTGAACTCCTGTTCACGGGCAAACACGGCGGCTACCTCGTGCTTGCCCGCCAGCAGCGCCTGCTCTATCTCTCGCAGCTCCTGCCAGGGAGCATCGGGCACGAAGTCCCCCTGATCCGGGGTGAGGTGGGCGACCCGCTGGCGCAGCCGCTCCAGCGGCCTGGTGATGTGACGCACCAGCCAGATGCCGAAGGCGAGGCTCCCCAGCAGCAGGGCCAGGCCGATGAGGCGGGTCACCAGATGCAGCTTGGCTTCGTAAGGGTCGAGGTAGTCGTCCGCATCGTCGTTGAACACCAGATAGAGCAGCCCCTGACCCGAGGGGTGGGCGCGTACCAGGAAGTGCTTGTCCTCCCGGCCCAGCTGATGCTCGAAGAAGCCGGGGCTCTGGTAGGCCTTGAGCCAGGCGGGCAGGCGGCCCGCCTCTGTCCAGTAGCTGGAGAACTGGCGCGGGCTGGGGGCGGGGGCCGCCATGCCGAGGCGCAACCAGTCGTCGTCATAGCGGGTTGCCTCCGCCTCCAGCCAGTGGCGCAGGCTCAGCTCCTCCATCTTGTTCTCGGCCACCACCATCAGCAGGCTCAGGATCACCAGCAGCAGCAGACCGGCCCCTCCCAGCGCCAGCACCAGGCGCCGGCGCAGGCTCGGCAGACCGGAGGCAAGGGGCGGCGTCGGGTTCGTCATGGGGTCACCAGCCGGTAGCCCTGGCCGTGCATGGTCTCCAGCATGGGGGTGGGGAAGGGCTTGTCGAGGGCGCTGCGCAGGGCATAGATGTGGCTGCGCAGGGCGTCTGAGTCGGGCTCCTCGTCGCCCCAGACGGTGTCGAGCACCTCCTGGCGCGTCACCAGCTGGGGCGCGCGCTTCACCAGCAGGGTGAGGATCTGGAACGGGATCTTGCCGAGCTTGAGCTCGACCCCGGCGCGGGTGGCGCGGCCGCTGGCGGGATCCACCGTCAGATCGCCAAAGCCGAGGACGCCCATGTCCCCTCTGGGGCCACGCAGGCTGAGGGCCTCCAGGCGCACCTCCAGCTCCTCCATGGCGAACGGCTTGACCAGATAGTCGTCGCCCCCCGCCCGAAAGCCTGCCAGCTTGTCCTCCAGGCTGTCACGGGCGGTGAGAAAGAGCACCGGGGTCGCGATGCCGTCCGCACGCAGCCGCTCCACGGTACGCAGGCCGTCGAGGCGCGGCATCATGACGTCCATGATGATGACGTCGAAGCGCTCCTGGGCCAGCAGTTGCAGGGCGGCCTGGCCATGATAGGCGCAATCCACCCTGTGCCCGGCCAGCGCCAGATAGTCCATGATGGTCTCCGCCACCTGGGGACTATCTTCCACCACCAGTATTTTCATGCTCTGATCTCCTGGTCTGTGCCGCTATTTCACGGCCATTTCACACCGGATGGGTCATCCTGTGTGCCAGTGTAACCCCGAGGATCCACGATGAAGAAGTCTCTCTGCGCCTTCTGGTTATTGATTCTATTGCCTTTTGGTCTGGTGCAGGCGGCCGAGTTCAAGCTCACGGGCCGCACCACCTGGCAGCTTGGCCAGTTGATGGTCAACGGCATTCCCTTCGTGATCGATGAGCGCACCCGCTTCAAGGATGGCCTGGATGAGGACGATCTCGGCGGGACCTGGGTCGATCTGGAAGGGGTCGTGCAGGAGACGGCGGCAGGGGCGCGGCGGCTCGTTCGCGAGGTGGAGGCGCTGGAAGAGGAGGACGAGATGGAACTGGAAGGGCCGGTGGAAGGGGGACGGATCTGGGGTTATGTCACCTCGGATGGGAGCCTCTCCCCGTTCGAGGGACGCTGGCTGGAGCTGGAGTGCAAGTTTGACGGCATGCGCCTGAGCCAGTGCCGGGAGGATGACTGACCGGTCAGGGCGGACCGGGAAAAATTGCCCGTCCGGGGCCATAGTTAAACCTCACCCCGTGACCCCGGACCGCCTGCCATGACCCGAACCGCACTCTGCCTGCTGCTGTTGCCCTTCTGCACCTTTGCCGACGACGCCGAGCTCTGGCTGGTGGAGCTGGAGCACAACGACGGGGTGCGCCTGCAATTCCAGGGGGCTGAGCTGGAACTCGGCAGTGCCGAACTGCACGGCGTGGCGCAGCCGGACGGACTCGTGCCCGGCATGCACCTCGCGATCCAGAGCCGCTACGGCGTCGCCGAGACGATCCGGGTGCTCGACGGGGCGCCGGATCCGGCGCTCGGGGCCAGCTGGCGGCGGGCGGAGGATCGACTGCTCACCCACAATCAGCAGGCATTGCTGCTACAGGAACTCGGCGTGCTGGTGTTTGATGCTGACACTCGCTGGATCAACGGCAGCGCCGCCGATCTGCAACCGGGTCGCCGCCTGGTGCTGAGCCGGGATGAAGAGGGCCGCCTCACCGATATCCTCATTCCCGACCCCGAGGATCCCCTCGACGCCGAAGAGTGAGACCTCTCTCCCTTTCCCCTTGTTAATGGCTTGTACTTTAAATTTCCCCACTTATACTGGCGCACATCTTGTCGGAGTGCTGACCGTCGAACGACGCTAAGCTGAGACCGTTAATTCGGGATCCGTGGAACCTGATCAGGTTAAGACCTGCGAAGGGAAACAAGGGTAACTTGCGGGTTACCGCGCCGGGGAAGGCACACCTTCCCGCCAGCTGGAGGCAGACCGCCTCTGGCTGGCACAGGCGCACAGGGGGAGGTTGTCCCGTCCGGTTGTCCTTAGGGCGCCGGGTTTCCAGACTAGGGAAACACCGGGACGGCAGAGCAGGGAAGATCCATGCCCGGCTCACTCCCCCGAGCACACCCCGCCGCAAGTTCATCTTCTCCTCGAACTCCAGACAAGCAAACACCCATAACTTCAACCAGTTAATGTGAGTTTTGCTATGTCTACCAATGTTTCTGATACCACCAAATCCAGCCGCCGCGAGCAGCGCTCCAGCGCCCAGACCTTTATCGACAACCTCAAGGGGATGGCTCACCCCAACTCCCGCCGCATCTTTATCCAGGGTTCTCGCCCTGACATCCGGGTGCCTTTGCGGGAAATCCAGCTGGCCGACACCTTCGTCGGCGGCACCAAGGAGGCTCCCCAGTTCGAGCCCAACGAGCCGGTGCCGGTTTACGATACCTCGGGCCCCTATGGGGAAGAGGCCGCCCCCATCGACGTGCGCCGCGGTCTGCCGCGCCTGCGGGAGAATTGGGTGCTGGAGCGTGCTGACACCGACGCGCTGGACGGGCTGAGCTCCACCTTCACTCAGGAGCGGCTGGCGGACGAGGGGCTGGATCACCTGCGTTTCGAACATTTGCCGAGCGCCCGCCGTGCCAAGCCGGGCCGCCGGGTCACCCAGCTGCACTATGCCCGCCAAGGCATCGTCACCCCCGAGATGGAATTTATCGCCCTGCGCGAGAACATGGGCCGCGAGCGGGTGCGCTCAGAACTCTTGCGCACCCAGCACCCGGGTCAGGGCTTTGGCGCCAGACTGCCCCAGAACATCACCCCCGAGTTCGTGCGCGATGAGGTGGCCGCCGGTCGCGCCATCATCCCCAGCAACATCAACCACCCGGAAGCGGAGCCCATGATCATCGGCCGCAACTTCCTGGTGAAGATCAACGCCAACATCGGCAACTCGGCGGTCACTTCCAGCATCGAAGAGGAAGTGGAGAAGCTGGTCTGGTCCACCCGCTGGGGCGCCGACACCGTGATGGATCTCTCCACCGGCCGCTACATCCACGAGACCCGCGAGTGGATCCTGCGCAACAGCCCGGTGCCCATCGGTACCGTGCCCATCTATCAGGCGCTGGAGAAGACCAACGGCATCGCCGAGGATCTCACCTGGGAGCTGTTCCGCGACACCCTGCTGGAGCAGGCCGAGCAGGGGGTGGACTACTTCACCATCCACGCAGGCGTCTTGCTGCGCTTCGTGCCGATGACCGCCAAGCGCCTCACCGGCATCGTTTCGCGCGGTGGCAGCATCATGGCCAAGTGGTGCCTGTCGCACCACAAGGAGAACTTCCTCTACGAGCACTTCCGCGAAATCTGCGAGATCTGCGCCGCCTACGACGTGAGCTTGTCGCTGGGTGACGGTCTGCGTCCGGGCTCCGTCTACGACGCCAACGACGAGGCCCAGTTCGCCGAGCTGCGCACCCTGGGCGAGCTCACCAAGATTGCCTGGGAGTACGACGTGCAGGTGATGATCGAGGGCCCCGGCCACGTACCCATGCACATGATCGAGCGCAATATGACCGAGCAGCTCGAGCACTGCCACGAGGCGCCGTTCTATACCCTAGGCCCGCTCACCACCGACATTGCCCCGGGGTACGATCACTTCACCTCCGGCATCGGCGCCGCGCTCATCGGCTGGTACGGCTGCGCCATGCTCTGCTACGTGACCCCCAAGGAGCATCTGGGCCTGCCCAACAAGGAGGATGTGAAGCAGGGGCTGATTACCTACAAGATCGCCGCCCACGCCGCTGACCTTGCCAAAGGCCACCCGGGCGCCCAGATCCGCGACAACGCCATGTCCAAGGCGCGCTTCGAGTTCCGCTGGGAGGATCAATTCAACCTGGCCCTGGATCCCGACACCGCCCGCGCCTACCACGACGAGACCCTGCCTCAGGAGTCCGGCAAAGTGGCCCACTTCTGCTCCATGTGCGGGCCCAAGTTCTGCTCCATGAAGATCACCCAGGACGTGCGTGACTACGCAGCAAAGCTGGAGGCCGTTGAGATCAAGCTGGTCGGCATGGATGGCCAGCAGGAGCAGGTAGTGGCTCAGGTGGAGAGCGGCATGGCCCGCATGGCTGAAACCTTCAAGGAGACCGGCGGCGAGATCTACCATCAGGCGGCGACCCTGAAGCAGGCCGCAGGGGAGGAGGCGTGAGCAGCGAGCGCGGGGCTGTCAGCCCCGCCGACCTGTCGCCTGTGACGCAGGCCCGCCCCGTGGTCTGGACCATCGCCGGGTCCGACTCCGGCGGCGGGGCCGGCATTCAGGCCGACTTGCACACGATGCATGACCTCGGCGTGCACGGCTGCTCCGTCATCTCCGCCATCACGGCCCAGAACTCGGTGGCGGTGAAGATGGTCGACCCCGTGCTGATGCAGACCTTCGCCGCCCAGATCGATGCCCTGGGGCTGGATCTGCCACCCGCCGCCATCAAGATAGGCCTGCTGCCGACCCGGCTGCATGTGGAGGTGCTGGCACGCAGGTTGTCGACCGTTGAGGCTCCCTTCGTGGTCTACGACCCGGTGGCCATCGCCAGCACCGGCACCCCCATGGCGGAGCCCGGCATGCTGGTGGCGGTGCGCGAGCACCTGCTGCCGCGCCTCTCCTTGATCACCCCCAATGGTCCCGAGCTGGAAGCCCTGACCGGCCTGCCTGCCACCAGTCCCGAGCTGGTGCGCCTCGCCGCCCGGCGGCTGCGCGAACTCGGCGCTCGCGCCGTGCTGGTCAAGGGGGGCCACCTTGAATGGGGCGGGGATCTCTGCCTCGACTACTACCAGGATGAGACCCGCGAATTCTGGCTCGCCGCGCCGCGCCTCGATACCCGCCACGGTCACGGCACCGGTTGCGCTTACGCCAGCGCCATCGCCGCCGTGGTGGCGCAGGACTATCCGGTGGAGGACGCCATCACCCTGGCGCGGGCCTACCTGCAACAGGGCTTGGCGGCGGCGCAGGGGGTGGGCGCAGGCCCGGGCCCCATCGCCCATCTCGGCTGGCCTGCCGATCTTGCCCACTTCCCCCGTGCCGTGCTGGCGGGATCACCGCTCGATCGCCGCTTCGGATTGTATGAAACAAGCAGCGCCCGTCTGCCGCAGGGCCCCTTTGCGCCGACCGAACACAACCTCGGCCTCTATCCGGTGGTGGACTCGGTCAAGTGGCTCAAACGCCTGCTGGGGGCCGGGGTCAAGACGATCCAGCTGCGGATCAAGAATCTGCCCGCCACAGAGGTGGCGCCGGCCATTCGTGATGCGGTCGCGCTCGGTCGCCGCCATGGAGCGCGGCTCTTTATCAACGACTACTGGCAGCAAGCCATCGAGGCGGGGGCCTGGGGCGTGCATCTGGGGCAGGAGGATATGGAGACCGCCGATCTCGCCGCCATTCAGGCGGCGGGGCTGCGCCTTGGCATCTCCACCCACGGCTACTTCGAGCTGATGCGGGCCCGCGAGCTTGCCCCCTCCTATATCGCACTGGGCCATATCTTCCCGACCAACACCAAGGCGATGCCTTCGCGCCCCCAGGGGCTGGCGCGGCTGCACCACTACCGCGCCCTGATGGCGGAGTGGCCGACGGTGGCCATCGGTGGCATCAGCGAGGAGCGGGTGGCGGCGGTCAAGGTAAGCGGGGTCGGCAGCATTGCGCTGGTCTCGGCCATCACGGCGAGCGATGACTGGCAGGGCGCGACCGAGCGGCTGCTCGCTGCCGTGGGGGCGGGGGATGAACCGCGCTCGGCCTGCGTGATACGGGAGGCAGAACATGCGCTCTGATGCCGCTTCTCTTAGTGACAAAGAGTATCTGAGATACGGCCGCCAGCTGATGCTGGCGGAAATTGGGGAAGCCGGTCAGGCACGGCTCAAGGATAAATCCGTGCTGATCGTGGGCTTGGGCGGGCTTGGCTCGCCGCTCGCCCTCTATCTGGCCGGGGCCGGGGTGGGCACCTTGTGGCTGGCCGATGGCGATACGGTGGACTCCAGCAACCTGCCGCGCCAGATCCTGTTCGATAGCGAGGCGGTCAACCACTCCAAGGCGGAGCTGGCCCGCGAGCGCTTGGCCGCCCACAACCCGCTGGTGGAGCTGATTGCCATCAATCAGCGACTCGATGCCGCCAGCCTGCCGGAGTTTGTGACCGAGGTGGATCTGGTGATCGACTGCTGCGACAACCTCGCCACCCGCCAGGCCATCAACGCCGCCTGCGTGGCCCAGGGCAAGCCCTGGGTCTGTGCCGCCGCAGTGGGCTGGCAGGGGCAGCTGATGGTGCGCACCAGCAGCGATCACGCCTGCTACGCCTGCCTTTATCCGCTGGATACCAAGGTGAGTCAGAGCTGCGAGACCAGCGGTGTCACCGGCCCGCTGGTGGGGGTGATGGGCTCTTTGCAGGCGCTGGAGGCACTGAAACTGCTGCTCGGGATGCCGAGCCCGGTGGCGGGCACATTGCGCCGCTTCGATGCGTTGACCCATCAGTGGCAGACCCTCACGCTGGCTCCCGACCCCGATTGCCCGGTTTGCGGCAGCACCCACCCGGCTCAGGAGAATTAACCATGAAGATCCGATTGAACGATATCGAGCTGACGCTGCCCACCGGCCAGCGCCTGACTGAGCTGCTGGCGGTGCAGGAGATTCCCCCTCAGGGGGTAGCGGTGGCCCTCAACGGCGCCGTGCTGCCCCGTGGCCGCTGGGCCGAGACCCGTCTCAATGACGGGGACGAACTCCACCTCTTCACCGCCATTGCCGGAGGCTGACCCATGATGCTCGCAGTCCCATCTTCGCGTGTTCTGCCTTGCGGCGGCACTTCATCTCTTCTTATCGCAGTGGCCGGAGGCTGACATGCTCAAGATTGCCGATCACACCTTCTCATCGCGCCTCTTTACCGGCACCGGCAAGTTTGCCCGCCCGGAACTGATGGCCGCCGCCATCGAGGCAAGTGGCTCCCAACTGGTCACCATGGCCATCAAGCGGCTCGAACCGGGCAAGGCCCACGACGATATCCTCACGCCCCTTCGGCAACTCGGGGTCAAGTTGTTGCCCAACACCTCGGGGGCCAAGACCGCCGCCGAGGCGGTATTTGCCGCCCACCTGGCCCGCGAGGCGCTGGGGACGAACTGGCTCAAGCTCGAGATCCACCCCGATCCGCGCTACCTCTTGCCCGATCCCATCGAGACGCTGAAAGCCGCCGAACAGCTGGTGAAAGAGGGCTTTGTGGTGCTGCCCTACTGCGGTGCCGACCCCGTGCTGTGCAAACGGCTCGAAGAGGTGGGTTGCGCCGCCGTGATGCCGCTGGGCGCCCCCATCGGCTCCAATCAGGGGCTGGTGACCCGGGAGTTTCTCTCCATCATCGTCGAGCAGGCCAATGTGCCCGTGGTGGTGGATGCGGGGATCGGTGCACCGAGCCATGCGGCGGCCGCCTTTGAGCTGGGCGCCGATGCCGTGCTGGTCAACACCGCCATCGCGGTGAGCGGCGACCCGATCGCCATGGGCCGCGCCTTTGCGCTGGCCTGCACCGCCGGGCGCAGTGCCTATGAAGCCGGTCTCGGCGCCCGCGCCCTGCAGGCGCAAGCCTCCAGCCCGCTTACCGATTTTCTGGGGGCGTTATGAGTCAGCATGCCAATGACCCCACCCCGACCCTCCCCTTGCCAGGGGAGGGAGTGTCGACTTCGCCCTCTTGTGAAGTAGGAGATCGGGGGGGCGGATTAACACCTCCCCCTTGTGAAGGGGGAGGCCGGGAGGGGGTTGAGAGAAAGTCGGAGAGTTTTCTCGATAGATGGCAGGAGCTGGAGTGGGACGATATCGGCATGCAGATCCGCGCCAAGACCGCCGCCGATGTAGAGCGGGCGCTGACTACCTCCCGCCGCACCCTGGCCGACTTTATGGCGCTGATCTCCCCGGCCGCCGAGGCGTATTTGCCGCAGATGGCAGCGGAGGCCGAGCGCCTGACCCGCCAGCGCTTTGGCAACACCATCGGCTTCTATGTGCCCCTCTATCTGTCGAACCTGTGCGCCAACGACTGCACCTACTGCGGCTTCTCCATGAGCAACCGCTTGAAGCGCAAGACCTTGAATAGCGAGGAGATAGAGCGCGAGTGTCTGGCCATCAAGGCGCGCGGTTTTGACAGCGTGCTGCTGGTGACCGGCGAGCACGAGCACAAGGTGGGGCTCGCCTATTTTCGGCAGGTGTTGCCCATCATCCGCCGTCACTTCAGCACGGTGGGGATGGAGGTGCAGCCCCTCTCGCAAGCCGAGTACGCCGAGCTGAAAACCCTCGGCCTCGATTCGGTCATGGTCTATCAGGAGACCTACCACGCCCCCACCTACGCCCGCCATCACCTGCGCGGCAACAAGCGGGACATCGCATGGCGCCTCGCCACGCCGGATCGGCTCGGCCGTGCCGGTATCGACAAGATCGGGCTGGGGGCGCTCATCGGTCTCTCCTCGGACTGGCGCGCTGACAGCTACTTTGTCGCCGAGCACCTCGCCTGGCTTGAGCGCCACCACTGGCAGAGCCGCTACTCGCTCTCCTTCCCGCGCCTGCGCCCCTGCACCGGCGGGCTGGAGCCTGCCGTGGTCATGTCGGATCGCCAACTGGCCCAGCTTATCTGCGCATGGCGTCTCTTCTCGCCCGCGCTGGATTTGTCCCTCTCCACCCGCGAGTCCGCCACCTTTCGCAACGGCGCGGTGCGTCTTGGCATCACCCAGATGTCCGCCGAGTCGCGCACCCAACCGGGGGGCTATGCCGAGGGGGATAAAGAGGAGCTGGAGCAGTTCGCCATCCACGACGATCGCCCGGTGGGGGAAGTGGCCGCCGCCGTGCGGCAGGCGGGGTTGCAGCCGGTGTTCAAGGACTGGGAACCCTTCCTGGGCCGATAGGGGCGGCCACGCCCCCCTTTGCCGGTGGCATCCGGCATGGTTGGGCGGTGTTTGGCCACACACCTTGCTGGTGGGACGCTTTGGCTCCCTCCCCTGCAAAGGGGAGGGCTGGGGAGGGGTCTTGATGCGATATTTCATTGCCATCGTAGGGTCGATGAGCCGTCAGGCGTAATCGTCCGTTCCAAGGCATGGTGTTGGCGGAAGGAGCCGTTGTGTGGTGGCACGGCTTTGCCGTGCAGGACGCGAGGCCGCTGGCCTCGAAGGGTTTTCGCCCGCCCTTCGGGCTTGGGCGAGTAACTTTTCTTTGCGTGGCCAAAGCAAAGTCACCAATCGAGCGGCCACCCCCGCTTATTTGCCCGACTTACGTCGGGTTCCTTCGGCTCACCCGCTTGTCCGACGGCACGCGCCGACGGGCCTTTGGCTTTCACCATCCATGGCTTCGGCCAAAGCCCGCTTCGAACATCCCTGTTCTCGCGCCAAATCGGGTCGAGCGGCGCTCGCCCTTGCCCGATTTGGCCCATGGTCTGGCGCCGCTCGCTCGACATCCTGTCTCGCGGCCTGGACAAGCGGGCTAGCCTCAGCGAATAAAAGGGGGGGGGGGGAAACCAAGGTCGTACCAATGAGACCTTTCCATGTCGAGGGTACACCACGCCTCAGTCATGTGGTGCTCAAAATAGTGGGTGCCCCAATCACGAACGATGCTTCATTTTAATGTATGGAGATGGTATTCACCTGACAGTTGCCCACAAAAGGGAGTGGTCATACGGCTTCAAACCGGATAACAAAACGGTACCCCTACCGTGTTATCCGGAGTCACCGTATGACCACCAACGAGAAAGTAGCACGTCGCAAACTCAGCCTGCTAGGGAAGGTGCGAATAAGTCATATGGCACAAGAGCATTTACTGGTAACCCATTGATATTAAATGACTAAAATTTT
>NZ_JAPDBQ010000080.1:0-18896 GCF_027705325.1 Aeromonas sp. QDB18 | reverse complement strand
TCTCGCACCTCGATAACTGTACGTAAGATCAGTATAGTTCGTGGTAACTGACTGCTAATCATGGGTAATCAGGTTTCGTTTTTCAAGAAATAATAATGCTCTGATTTTTGTGACTTAAGTCCTCTTTCGAGTCACATTCTACTTTGCATTTATGAAAAATCTGGGACACCCATCTTTCTGAGGTGGTCTTGTCTGGTGGGTTAGCCGTGTTGTCACCCAAAGGTGGGTGTCCCAAGATGCTGCTTTGAGGAGGCTGGTAGGGACGGCATACTGCCCCGTCATCAGATGGGAGTCATTAATGTCTAAGTGGATGTCGACACTGTGCCGGCTGGGGTTGTGGTTGTTACGAAAAACGGCGCTGGCGCTGCTGACCAGCCTGCTGTTTATGGTCTCGTTTACCCTGTTCCAATACGCATCCTGGTGGCCTGCACTGGCCGAGGATACGTCTCTCGAATGGAGTGGCTTCTCCCAAGGGCGGACCTTTGCCGAGCTGGCCCCTGCCATGCTGGAGTTCAGCGCCGTGCTCGCCTCTGCTTTCTTGCCCCTGTTTTTGCTGATGCCCCGCCCGCTGTTGCTGCCGCTCTTTGCCGGGCTCTGGTTGTGGCAGACCTATGACCTTGCCTTTATGACGGCAACCGCGTCGACCTGGCTGCCCCACGAGATCATCTGGACCTTTATCCTGCCTTATACCCACTGGCTGCTGCTCACCCTGCTGGCGGCGTTGCTGCTGATCCGCCAGCTCGGCAGGCGACTATTTGCTGACACACGGGCAGGGGGAGCACCCCGGACGGCAAGCGGTAGCCAGGGGGATCGACCGATGACGTGATCGTCCGATTCCGCGATCGTCCGATGACGCTTCGCTAATCGAACCTACACACTGCATACAGGTATCGTGGCCGAGAGGCACAAACTCCAAGCTCCCGCCTGTCTGACTCACCTCAACTGAAACGCCTTGACGAGAAATTCGATAAAGAGCCGTACGTTGCGCGACTGCTCCTTGTGGAAGGGGTAGACGGCGAACAGGGCGTGGGGGTCGGGTTGCCAGTCGGGGAGCAATCTGACCAGGGAGCCGTCCGACAGGTCGTTTGACACGAATTCATCCGGTACCAGGATCACCCCAAGCCCCTGCACCGCCGCCTGTTTCAGGGCGATGCCGTTGTTGGCGCAGAAGCTGGCGGGGGGCAGCTCTACCGCCACGCTCTCCGCGTCCCGAGTGAAGAACCACTTCTTGGGGGAGGAGGAAAGGCTGTAGCGCAGGCAGTTGTGGGCCTTGAGATCCGCCGGGTGGGCGGGCTGGCCCGCCTCCTTCAGGTAATCGGGGGCGGCGCAGAGCACTCGCTGCACCTCGCACAGGGGTTTGGCGCGCAGGGTGGAGTCCTCCAGGGTGCCTGCCCCCCGGATCACCACGTCCAGCCCCTGGTCTACCAGATCCATGTAGGCGTCGCTCAGGATCACCTCGATGCCGATTTCCGGATAGCGGCGCTGGAACGTGCAGACAAGGGGGTTGAGGCGGATCAGCCCGTAGGACATGGGCATGCCGATCCTCAGCCTGCCCCTGGGGGTGAAGGAGGCGGCCATGATGGACTGGTCGGCGGCCTCCAGGCTGTCCAGCACGGCGCATATCTGGCCGTAATAGGCCATGCCCGATTCGGTGACGCTCAGCCGCCTGGTGGTGCGGTTGATCAGCGCAATGCCGAGATAGGCCTCCAGCTCGTTGATGTTCTTGCTGACCGCCGCCTGGGAGAGGCGCAGGTCGTCCGCCGCCGCCCTGAAGGTGCCCATTTCCACCACCCGGCGAAAGACGTTCAGCGCCGTGATCTTGTTCATCCTGCCCCCGTTAATTCACTACTGGTAAATGATGGCGCCATCATTGCGCACTTTTATCACAATAGTGCGGATCCCCGGGGTGTCCACCCCCCATCCCCCGCCAGACAGAGAGTTGCCCGCGGTAGAGCGGCCCGGATCATGGCCCTCCGGGGCGTGGCGGGCCCGGCAGAGACGCAGACGAAAGAGAGGCGATGGGCCCCGGACACCCCTGCCCGTGACGGCAGGCATAGCAGGCATAAAAGCAGGCGGCAGGGCCCGGGCCCCGCCGCCAGATGGCACGCACCGGCTTACTGCACCTTGCCGGGGGCGGGGGGCAGGGTAATGTCGACATCGGCCCAGGGGTTGGTGCCGAGCAGCTGCGCGTGGGGCACGTCCGCCTGGTAGCGCATGGTGAACGCTTTGGGTCCGTGGGCGAAGGCCACCAGCAGCCCCTGTTTTGCATCCATCAACCCGGCGTGCATGCCGAGCCCGTGATAGCTGATCCGCACGGCCTTGTCCTGAAGGCCCACCTTGTCTATCTGGAAGCGGGCGATGCTGCCGTCTTTGAGGGTAAAGCCCCAGCGGAAGGGGCCGCCGCTGACCACCGTCATCACCTCGTCGATGTCGGTGCCGTCTTCTGCGGAGTTGACGTGCATGCGGCCATATTTGCCGAGCACGGCGCTGCGGGTGCGCTCGTCCAGCGCCATCAGGTCATAGACCTTGGGGTAGGGGCCGACGCCGGTCTCCTCGGTGGCGACGCCGCCCCCTTGCACCGCGGGCTCGCGCCCTGCGAGCCTGGCCTGCTCCAGCAGCTCCCCCTGACTCAGGTTGAAGGCCGAGATCAGGGCGCCGTGCTCCGCTTTGGTCAGGGCGCGGCGGTGGGAGGCTTCAAGCAGGGGCCTGGCGGCCTCGGGAATGTCGACGGTGACCACGTTGACGCCGATGGGGTTGAGCGCGTTGTTGACCGCTTCGACGCCGGTCACGGCGGGGCGGCCATCGCTGAACTGCACCGAGACGATGTCACCGGCGAAGGTGTTGAAAGAGAAGGCCGAGGCGAGGGTGCCGGCCAGCAACGGGATAGGGGTGAGTTTCATACAAGACTCCTCGTTAAGGTTCGAGAAGCAGTCTAGGGCGGCGATGTGTTCACTGAAATGACACTCGGATGATATGAAAATTCACTGAAAGTAATGAATCGTGGGGATCAAGAGCCGTCGGCCCGCCCCGGGGGAGATCGCCCTCTGCCAGAGGGTGTGAGCCCGGTTGACGCAACGGGGCCCGGCTTGTGGTATGACTCTGGGCGTTACTCATCAGAACCTGTCGGAGGACGAGACAATGCTGGCGTTGATCACCACGGCGCACCACACCTGCTACCCCAATCCCATCGCCTTTCGGGCCGGTGAGCGGGTGCGCATCGGCCACGAGGACGACGAGTTTCCGGGCTGGGTGCGCACCTTTACCGCAGACGGCAACGAGGGGTGGGCGCCCCTGTCCCTACTGACCCCGATCGGCGCTGAGGAGGCGCAGGCGCGCCAGGACTATACCGCCCGGGAGCTGGACGTGGCGGTGGGGGAGCGGGTACGGGTGGATCGGGAGCTGGCAGGCTGGCTCTGGGTACATAACGAAGCGGGGGGCTCAGGCTGGATACCGGCCAGCTGCATCGCCTCGCCCTCATAAGGTGGCAGCGGCTCGGAGAAGGAGTAGAGCGGAGAGAGAAACCCGGCCAGCGACGGACGTGCGGCCGGGTGAATTGTAAAGAGTAGGGTGACGGAAAACGGATCAGCCTAGTCTAATCAACTCGATGGGGGCGTAGCGCTCCTGGCTGTTCGTCAGCAGCACGCACTTCTCATGTTCCGCCTCATAGGGGCTCAGGTTGTCGGTGTGCGCCTCCTTGAGGGTGTCGACTGCGCCGGTGGCGGCAATCATCACCCGTTGGCCCAGGGTCAGCACATTGCGGTTTCGATCGTAGATCTTCATGGCATTCTCCTTGTGGGATGGGTGCCCCGGCCCGTGCCGGGGCAACGGGCTCCAGACTACGCCCCTCGAAAAACGAGATGCCTGTCACAGATCAAAAAAAGGGGAAAGAGGGACGGGGTATGGCGCGCTGGTCTCGCTGCCCGCCGGTGATCGCCACTGCCTGTCGCAGGGCAGGAAGAGCGCCCCCGCTTTTCATCCCCTCGGGCTCGAACTGCAAGGGGGATGCGCTATAGTGGAGCCGCTCGTTTTACTGCCTTCAACCAACCGAGAATGCATTATGAATCGTGAAATCGCCGCCCAGTTCATCAAGATGCTGACCAACCTGGACCAGTGTCTGGCCAAGGCCGAGGCCCACGCCGAGGCAAAGAAATTCAACGTGGACAACTTCTTCAATGAGCGCCTCATCGTCGATATGCTGCCCCTGAGCAAGCAGGTGCTGATCTGCTGTGACAGCGCCCGCGCCGTGGTGGCCACCGCCAGCCTGAGCGAGCCGCCGGTGCTGGGGGATGATCCCAAGACCATGGCGGATCTGCGCGCCCACGTGGCCAAGACCATCGCCTATCTGCAAGGCAAGCTGGACGCCGATTTCAGCCAGTATGCGAGCGGTCACTACTATCCCTACTGGGCCGGTGGCAAGGGGATGGACGGCCACAGCTGCGTTCACGAGTACGGCATCCCGAACTTCTACTTCCACCTCACCATGACCTATGCCCTGCTGCGCCAGGCCGGGGTGGATCTGGGCAAGCGGGATTACCTGGGCGGTCTGAACCTGCAATAAACCGCGCTTCAGCGACGACAAAGCCTGCCCCCTGGCAGGCTTTGTCGTTTTCGGCCCGGCTCAGCGCCCCAGGTTGTCGGCCAGTTGTTTGGCGCGACTTGCGGCCCACTGATCGATCATCTTCTCCATCTCCTGGGCGGTGATGGGGGAATCCTTGTGGGTGGTGTCCGGGCTCTCGCGAGCGTCCATCACCCGCACCAGCAGCTTGCCGCTCTGGGCGTCGAGCAACTGGGCCATGCTGCCCACCCTGAGCAGATAGGGCTCCTTGCCTATTACCTCGCGGGTGACGTTGATGGCGATCTTGGCGGGCAGCAGATCCCGCAGCTTGGGGTCGGGCCGGGTCAGGTCGAAGTTGGTGATGGCCGCCTGCACCCGCATCACCCCGGGACCGGGTTCGGTAGCCATCTTGACGCCGTGGCTCATCAGCTCCCGCTGGAAGGTGGCGTGGTAGTAGCGGCCGATCTCGTTCTGCTCGTTGGCGGTCAGCAGATACCACTGGCCGTTCTCCTGGCGGATGAACTGCAAGGGATCGAGCAGCACCGCGTGGTACTGGCGCAGATCCACGCCGGGCTCCTTGTAGATGCGCTGGTTGGGGTTGCTTTCACTCTGCTGGAAGGCCGTCAGCGGGATCGCCTGCAGGCTGTGGGTGACCTGGTTCTTCACGGCGCACCCGCCCAGCAGGGCGGCGGCCATGGTCATCATCAAGACTCGTTTCATGGGGGCTCCTGGCGGTGGATGGTCGCTGCAAGGACGCAGCCCGCCCTGCCCACAGAGATACCTGATCAGGCCCCTCTCTCACAAGGGGTATCTATGTGGGGGCCACCGGGGGAGCCCCCGTGTCGGGTCACTCGGCGGGGATCTCGGGCTCCACCAGGGTGGCGAGCTGCATCAGGGACTCCTGCCAGCCGAGGTAGCACATCTCCACCGGGATGACCGCCGGAATACCCGCCTGTTCGATGGCGAGATCGGTGCCGCACAGCACCTGGGTGAGGGTGATGGTGACCTGCATCTCCCCCGGCAGGTTGGGGTCGTCGAAGCGGTCGGTGTAGCGGATGCGCTTGCCCGGCTCTAGCGCGAGATACTCGCCGCCGAAGGCGTGGGTGTGGCCGCTGGCGAAGTGGGTGAACGGCATCCTGAACTGGCCGCCGACCCTGGCATCCAGCGCCGCCACCTTGCAGGTGAAGCCATGGGGCGGCAGCCATTTGGCCAGGGCGTCCGGCTCGATAAAGGCTCTGTATACCCGCATCGGTGGGGCCTTGAGTACGCGGTGCAGGGTGACTGTGTTCATGGGGGACTCCTCTTGGCGGCAACAGGGACGGGTCGCAGCAAGGATAGCCGTCATCCCCGTGGCCTGCGGGGGTGCGTCGTCTCCTTTCGCCTGCAGAGAGGATTTTTCGTTTTCTCTTCAAGGAGTTGATCAAGATAGAGGTTATTGTCACCGTTCGCTCATATAATCGCCGCCATGCAAGCGACTCGGAAGGATTCGATGACACAGCTGATGGCGGCCCTGCTGGGGCTGTTTTACGCCAGCCTGATCTGGGCGGCGCCCGTCCCCTTCGTGACGGCCCCCGGCCCCCATGCCACGCAGGGGAGGCTGGAGCCCCTGCTCTCCTGGTTCTCGGGGGAGTTTTCCAGCCAGGAGCAGGCCACCTTCGATGCCCGCTTCACTAGCGCCGAGCTGCGGCTGGTGGAGATCTGGCCCGGGGAGGGCCCCTTTCGCTGGGTCTATGCGGAGCAGTTTCTGACCGAGCGGGCGCAGCGACCGTTTCGCCAGCGCATCTACCGCTTCTCCTCCCTGCCCGATGGCCGCATCCTGATGGCCGAACTGACCATGCCGAGGGCCACGGATTTTGCCGGCGCCTGGCGTCGGCCCGAGCTGCTCGACTCCCTCACCCCGCAGCAACTCTCCCTGCGCGCAGGGTGCGAGATCTGGCTGACCCGCCAGCCGGGCGGGGAGTACAAGGGGCAGACCCGGGTCGGGCATTGCGCCACCGATTTTGGCGGTGCCACCACCCTGGTGCAGTACCTCTGGATCGGCCCGGACAGCGTCCGGTTGTTGGACAGGGCCTATGACAACGGTGCCCATCAGCGCTGGGGCAGCCCGGGGGAGGGTTACGTCTACCTGCGCAAGGGGATGCGGCGCGGGGAGTAGTCGCGCCGTCCGTCAAGGCCCCTCCCTGCTTGCCGCCAACAAGGACGTGCCGGTCAGGCCGCTGGCCAGTGCCCCTGCAGATCCACCAGGATGGAGAGGCTGACCGCGCCAAACAGCAGGCCCGTCATCAGGTTGAGCGGGCGCTGGATGCGGCCGAGCAGGTGCTGGGCGCGGGGGGTGGAGAGGCTCCAGGCCAGGGCGCTGAACCAGACGAGGGAGAGCAGGAACAGCTCCAGGATCAGCAATCCCCGGGTCAGGCCATCCACCTGGGGCGTCACCATGGCGGCCAGCAGTCCCATGAAGAACAGCATCGCCTTGGGGTTGAGCAGATTGGTGGCCAGCCCGCTCTTCACCCCCTTGCGCCAGCCCGGCCGCTCGCCTCCGGCGCGCAGCGCCAGATCCCCGCTTCCCTGCCAGGCCGCTTTCAGCGTCCCCCAGCCCAGCCAGCCCAGATAGAGGGCACCCACCAGTTTCACGGCGAGAAAGAGCCAGGGCTGGCTTGCGATCAGCAGGCTGATGCCGGTCAGGCTCAGGGTGGCGTGGAGCAGGATGGCGAGGGCGATGCCAAGGGCCGCTCCGAGGGCGGTGGGCCTGTGCAGGCTGGTGCGCAGGATGAGTGCGAAATCCGGGCCCGGGCTCGCCAGGGCGACGAGGTGGACGAGACCCAGGGTCAGAAACAGGCTGGTGAACATAAAAGACCTCCGACAGCGGTATGGAGGTGACAGCATGGGGCAGGACGGGGGACGGGAGATTGTAAAAGATTGCAGCGGCGACGATTCAGGCGGGTAGCATCTGCTGGCGATACTCCGCCGGGGTGAGCCCGAAGGCCTGACGAAAACCGTGGTGGAAGTGGCTCTGATCGAAGAAGCCCACCGCCAGTGCCACTTCGCTCACCGGCAGACCGCTGCCGAGCAGGCGCTTGCCCTGTTCGAGGCGCAGCCGCTTGAGCCAGGCATAGGGGGTCATGCCGGTCTTCTTCTTGAACTGACGCAGGAAGGCGAAGCGATCCAGCCCGAACAGGGCGGCCAGGTCCTCCAGGGTGTGGCGCTCGTCCAGCCGGGCCAGCAGATGGTCGCGCAGGAACCTGAGCTGGGGATCCGCCAGGGCGTGGCGCTCGGGGGCGAGCCGGAACAGTTCGCCCAGCAGGGCCAGCAACTGGCTCTCCGCCAGCAGGCCGTCGGGGGCTGGGCCGTCCAGGTGCATGTGCAGTCGGGCAAAGCCCTGATAGAGGTCGGGGCGGCTCTGCAATCCCTGGTGGAAAAAGGGCTCGGGGTGCTCCGGCAGCCAGCGGGCCAGCTGCTCGGGGGCGATGGAGAAGACCCGCACTTCGTACCCTTCCGGCAGCAGGCTTAGGCCGTCGTGCATCTCGTCCGGGTTGACGGTGGAGAGTTCGCCGCGCACCAGGTTGTGGCTGTTCCCCTTGTGGATGAACTTCTGGCCGCCCCGCTGCACCAGACCGATGTGGTAGTCCAGATGCACGTGGCGGCCATAGCTGAACTCCCTGTGGTGGGAGTGGGAGAGTTCAACCCCCGGCAGCAGCCGGGATTGCCAGTAGTGGATGCGGGATTGGGGTGCGTTCATCCCCTATTGATACCCCGAAAGCGGCCCCGTGGCTTGTAGATTATTGCGCTGGCGCCTCAGCCGACCTCCTGGCGCCGCTTGCCGCTGCGCAGGCCATCCAGGCTGAACAGCACCAGGGCGCTCCAGATGCAGCCAAAGGTGATCATCTTGTCCAGCGCCAGCGCCTCGCCATACAGGGTCACCGCCAGGATGAACATCAGGCTGGGGCCTATGTACTGGAAGAAGCCCAGGGTGGAGAGCTTGAGCCGGGTGGCCGCCGCGGTGAAGCAGAGCAGGGGGGCCGTGGTGACGGCGCCCGCGGCGATGAGCAGCAGGTTCAGGTGCCAGTCATTCTGGGTGAGGTGGCTGGTGGGGCTGTCGGCGATGCCCCACAGATAGAAGGCGGCTGGCGGCAGCATGATCAGGGTCTCGATGAGCAGGCCGGTGAGGGCGTCCAGGGCCAGTTTCTTGCGAATGAGGCCGTAGATGGCGAAGCTCGAGGCCAGCACCAGGGCTATCCAGGGCAGGGAACCGAAGGCGATGAGCTGGACGGCGACACCGACAAAGGCGAGCCCTACCGCCCACCACTGCAGGCGGCGCAGCTTCTCGCTCAGAAACACCATGCCGAGCAGCACGTTGAACAGAGGGTTGATGTAGTAGCCCAGGCTCGCATCCAGCATGTGGCCGTTGTTGATGGCCCAGATGAACAGCAGCCAGTTGCCGCCGACGGTGACGGAGGTGAAGGCCAGGGTGAGCAGCACCTTGGGCTGGCGCAGCACCGCCTGCACCTTGTGCCACTGGCGTCCGAGCAGCACCAGCACCATCAGCAGGGCGCAGGACCAGATCATGCGGTGGGTCAGGATCTCGGCGGCCGGCACGGCGGAGAGGGACTTGAAGTAGATGGGTGCCAGGCCCCAAAGGGTGTAGGCGCCGAGGGCATAGAGGACGCCCTGGCGCTGGATCTGTTGTTGCATGCGGATAACCTTCACTGGAGTGCGGATGTCGGGAAACATCGCAAAAAGTCAGTGTAGCGATCCTTTTGCAGGGAAAGAAGACAATAAATGGGTCTGACGGGATTTTAACAGCAGGAGCGACTTCAGCGACCGCCCCCGCGGCGGATCTTCTCCACGTCCATCAGCAGCCACAGCATGAGGGCGATGGCGGAGATCCAGGGGCCCCAGGTGACATAGGCTTCCCCCTGACCCAGCACGAAGAACAACAGCGGCAGTCCCACCACCAGAAACAGTACACTTCCCAGAAAAAACAGCATTTTTATCTTTAAATTTAATGGCTTGCTATTTGACGATTATATCGATTGAGCGAGGGGATAAAAGAGTAAAAATGAGAAAGGGGGATTTCTCCCCCCTGTTTTGTTGATAAGCGTCATTTATGACGTTATTCGAGCTGGATCCAGGTGCTTTTCAGCTCGGTGTACTTCTCCAGGGCGTGCAGGGACTTGTCGCGCCCGTTGCCGGACTGCTTGAAGCCGCCAAACGGCATGGTCATGTCGCCGCCATCCCAGTTGTTGACGAAGACGGTGCCGGCGCGCAGGGCGCGGGAGCCCTTCACCGCCTGGTTGAGATCCGCCGTCCAGATCGCCGCGGCCAGGCCGTAGTCGGTGTCGTTGCCAAGGGCGATGGCCTCTTCCAGGGTGTCGAAGCCGGTCACCGCCAGCACGGGGCCGAAGATCTCCTCGCGGAAGATGCGCATCGTCGGGGTCACGTCGTCGAAGATGGTGGGTTCGATGTAGTAGCCTCCTTCCTCGGGCTGGGTGCGCTTGCCCCCCAGCAGCAGCTTGGCGCCCTCCTGCTGGCCGATGGCGATGTAGTTGAGCACCTGCTCCATCTGGATGTGGTCCACCATGGCGCCGATGCGGGTGGTGGGGTCGAGCGGGTTGGCCGAGATCCATTCGCGGGCGTGGGCCAGCAGCCGCTCCATGAACTGGGGCTTGATGCTGTTTTGCACCAGCAGGCGGGAGGCGGCGGTGCACACTTCCCCCTGGTTGTAGAAGATGGCTCCGACGGCGCTGCGGGCGGCGGCGTCCAGATCCGGCGCATCCGCCAGCACGATGTTGGGACTCTTGCCGCCGCACTCCATGAAGGCGCGCTTGAGGTTGGACTTGCCGGAGCACTGCACCAGATGCTTGCCGATCTTGGTGGAGCCGGTGAAGGTGATGCAGTCCACGTCCATGTGCATGGCCAGCGCCTCACCCACTGTATGGCCGAAGCCCGGCAGCACGTTGAACACCCCGTCCGGGATGCCCGCTTCCTTGGCAATGCCCGCGATGCGCAGGGCGGTGAGGGGGGACTTCTCGGAGGGTTTCAGGATCACCGAGTTGCCGGTGGCGAGCGCCGGGCCCAGCTTCCAGCAGGCCATCACCAGGGGGAAGTTCCAGGGCACGATGGCAGCCACGACACCGAGGGGCTCGCGGGTCACCAGGGCCAGGGCGGACTCTTCCACCGGGGCGACCTGATCGTAGATCTTGTCTATCGCCTCGGCGTTCCAGGCGATGCAGTTCGCGGCGGCGGGGGCGTCATACCCCATGGCGTCGCCGATGGGCTTGCCCATATCCAGCGACTCCAGCAGTGCCAGCTCCACTAGGTTCAGGCGCATCAGCTCGGCGAAGCGCTGCATGATGAGCTTGCGCTGCTTGGGAGAGAGGCCGCACCAGCGCTTGTCGTCGAAGGCGGCACGGGCCGCCTTGACCGCCAGCTCGGCATCGGCGGCGTCGCAGGAGGCGACCCTGGTCAGCAGTTGGCCGTTGGCCGGGTTGATGCAATCGAAGGTGGCGCCGTTGACGGCATCCCGGTAGGTGCCGTCGATAAAGGCTTGCGAGGGCAGGGTCAGATGGGCGGCCTTGTGTTGCCACTGGGCCAGGGTCAGGTCACTCATGTTCACTCCTTGAACCGGCAGAAAGTCAGTCTCCGCGTATCAATATGCTAAACATCCTGCCGCTTGTAAATCCATCTTGTAACAATTCATTAAACACTGACCCCGAACAACCCGGGCCAACGGCGGGGCAAACCGGGCGCCCTGGCCTGTGGTGTCGGGGGTCGCGCGGCGGGGCGGGAGCCCGTGTCGCTGGCCTGATCCCCGGGTCGGGCAGGGGTGGATCCCGGCGGGCTGTTCCGGGAGAAGGCCCGTCAGAAGCTGGCGGGCGTGTTGGCCGAGATCAGCACGCACTCCTGATCCCCCACGTTGCGAAAACGGTGGGGGGTGCGGCTGTCGAAGTAGTAGCCATCCCCCGGTGCCAGCAGGTGAACCTGCTCGCCCACGGTGACTTCCACCTGACCCCGGATGACGATGCCGCACTCTTCCCCTTCGTGACTAAGCATGTCGTCACCGGTGTCGGCGCCCGGGGGCAGTATCTCCTGCATCATGCCGATGGCGCGGTTGGCGCGGCTGTGACCCACCAGACGGTAGCTGATGGGGTGGGTGCCGAGATCCGGCATGTCGTCCGCACGGAAGATCACCTCGGAATCCATCTCCGTCTCGTCGGTGAAGAAGCTGGCCAATGACATGGGGATGCCTTCCAGCACCTTGCGCAGGGAGGCCACCGAGGGGCTCACCTGATTTTTCTCGATCTGGGAGATAAAGCCGTTGGTCACACCGGAGCGTTTTGCCAGCTCGCGCTGGGAGAGGGCCGCCTTGGTGCGAACCGCCTTGAGGCGGTGACCGATATCCATCGATAGACACTCCTTGACTGTTTACTATTATTAAAATTGTGTTAAATATCTTATACCACCCCTGAGGGGTGACACCAAGCCGGGCGATAAAAGCCCTTTTTTATGGATTCAGGTGTTTAATTTAATAGGCATGAGCCGGGTGTTACTAAACGCCTTAAGGATGAGGTGACCATGAAACCTGTCAGCGACATCAATACCCCCGACATGTCCGCATTCTGGATGCCGTTCACCGCCAACCAGCAGTTCAAGGCGGCGCCGCGCATCCTGAAGTCGGCAGAGGGGATGTATTATCACTCAGAGGATGGCCGCAAGATACTGGATGGCACTGCCGGACTCTGGTGTTGCAACGCAGGCCATGGTCGGCGCGAGATCGCCGAGGCGGTCTCCCAGCAGATCTCCCACCTCGATTTTGCCCCCACCTTCCAGATGGGCCACCCCCTGCCGTTCGAGCTGGCCAACCGGCTGGTGGAGATCGCCCCCAAGGGATTCGGTCACGTCTTCTATACCAACTCCGGATCGGAGTCCGTGGACACCGCGCTCAAGATTGCGCTGGCCTGGCAGCGGGCTCGCGGCCAGGGGACCCGTACCCGGCTCATCGGCCGCGAGCGCGGCTACCACGGGGTGGGTTTTGGCGGCATCTCGGTGGGGGGCATTCCCGGCAACCGCAAGTGGTTCGGCTCCCTGCTGACCGGGGTGGATCATCTGCCCCACACCCTCAACATAGGGAAAAATGCGTTCACCAAGGGATTGCCAGCAGAAGACCTCACCCTGGCCGATGAACTGGAGAAGATTGTTTTTCTGCACGACGCCAGCAACATCGCGGCGGTCATCGTCGAGCCCATCGCCGGCAGCACCGGGGTCATCATGCCCCCCAAGGGCTATCTCAAGCGGCTGCGGGAGATCTGTACCAAACACGGCATCCTGCTGATTTTTGACGAGGTGATCACCGGTTTCGGCCGCCTCGGCTCCCCCTTCGCAGCCCAGGAGTTCGACGTCATCCCCGATATGATCACTTGTGCCAAGGGGCTCACCAACGGCGCCATCCCCATGGGGGCCGTGCTGGTACAGAACCACATCTATGACGACATGATGGCGGCGGGCAAGGGGGCCATCGAGCTGTTCCACGGCTACACCTACTCCGGCCACCCGGTGGCCGCGGCGGCGGGTTTGGCGACCCTCGAGATCTACCGGAGCGAAAATCTGCTGACCCGGGCGGCCGAGCTGGCGGGCTACTGGGAGGAGGCGGCCCATTCCCTCAAGGGCTGCAAGCACGTGAAGGATGTGCGCAACTACGGCCTGGTGGCGGGCATCGAGCTCGAATCTATGCCCGATGCGCCGGGCAAGCGCGCCTACGAGGTGTTCGTGCGCTGTTTCGAGAAGGGGGCGCTGATCCGGGTGACCGGCGACATCATCGCCCTGTCGCCGCCCCTCATCATCGAGCGCAGCCAGATCGACGATCTCTTCACCCTGCTGCAGGACGCCCTGCAGGCCCAGGACTGACCCCCACATCACACAGGATGGCGCTCGTCCCGGGCGTCATCCCCCTGTGCTGCCCCGGCGCGGCGAGGGGAGGACGGATGACCCATCACGGAGGATTTATGAGTTACAGGATCGACAACTTCATTGACGGCGAGACGACCGAGAGTCGCAGCGAGCGTTTCGGTGCCATCTTCAATCCGGCCACCGGCCAGCAGCAGGGCTCCGTCGTTCTCAGCACGGCCGATGAGTGTGCCGAGGCGATTGCCTGCGCCGAGCGCGCCTTTGGGGAGTGGTCCCAGACCCCGCCGCTGGTGCGGGCCCGGGTGCTGTTTCGCTTCAAGGAGCTGATGGAGCAGCACAGGGATGAGCTGGCCCAGCTCATCAGCCGCGAGCACGGCAAGGTCTTCTCCGACGCCCAGGGGGAGCTGACCCGGGGGCTGGAGGTGGTGGAGTTTGCCTGCGGCATTCCCCATCTGCTCAAGGGGGAGCACTCCCTCAACGTGGGCCGCGGGGTCGACAGTCACTCCATGATGCAGCCGGTGGGGGTCTGCGCCGGCATCACCCCGTTCAACTTCCCGGCCATGGTGCCGCTCTGGATGTTCCCGGTGGCCCTGGCCTGCGGCAACACCTTCATCCTCAAGCCCTCGGAAAAGGATCCGTCCCTCTCCCTGCGCATGGCCGAACTGCTCAAGCAGGCGGGCCTGCCGGACGGGGTGCTCAACGTGGTCAACGGCGACAAGGAGGTGGTGGACGTGCTGCTGACCGACCCGAGGGTCGGTGCCGTGTCGTTTGTCGGCTCCACCCCGATCGCCCAGTACATCTATGCCACCGCCTCGGCCCACGGCAAGCGTGTGCAGGCCCTGGGCGGCGCCAAGAACCACATGGTGGTCATGCCGGATGCCAATCTGGATCAGGCGGTTTCCGCCCTGATGGGGGCCGCCTATGGCGCGGCGGGAGAGCGTTGCATGGCGATCTCGGTGGCCGTGGTGGTGGGTGACGAGACCGCCGATGCCCTGGTGGCCAAGCTCTCGCCCCTGGTGGCGGCCCTGCGGGTCGGCCCCGGCCTTGGTCAGAGTCCAGAGAACGAGATGGGGCCCCTCATCAGCCGGGAACACCTGGCCAAGGTGCGCGGCTACGTGGATCAGGGAGTGGCCGAGGGGGCCGAGCTGCTGGTGGATGGCCGGGGCCTGAGCCATGGCGAGGGCTACTTCATCGGGGGCAGCCTGTTCGATCGGGTCGGCCCCGAGATGCGCATCTACCGGGAGGAGATCTTCGGCCCCGTGCTCGCCATCGTGCGGGCCCCGGACTACGAGACGGCCCTGCGCCTCATCAACGAACACGAGTATGGCAACGGCACCGCCATCTTCACCGGTGACGGAGATACCGCAAGGGACTTCACCACGCGGGTTCAGGTCGGTATGGTAGGGGTGAACGTTCCCATTCCGGTGCCCATGGCGTTTCACAGCTTTGGTGGCTGGAAACGGTCCATCTTCGGGCCGCTCAACATGCACGGGCCGGATGGGGTGCGCTTCTACACCCGGATGAAGACGGTGACCGCCCGCTGGCCCCAGAGCCTGCGCGCCGGCGCCGAGTTCTCCATGCCGACCATGAAGTGAGCCGCTGGCTCGCTGCCATGGCTTTAATCTCTTGCCCCCGCAGGCCGCCGGTCTGCGGGGGCGCTTCTGTCAAGGAGTAACAGATGCGACTGGGTATTCTCGATTGTGACCGGCTGGACCCCGATTTGGTGGGGGATTTTGGTCCCGTTTACTCCGAGATGTTTATCAAGGGTTTCCGGGCGTTGGCCCCCGAGCTGGAATTTCGGGTCTGGTCCGCCCTCGACGGCGATCTGCCCCTGGATCTGACCGAATGTGATGCCTGGCTCATTACCGGCTCGCGTCACGATGCCTACAGCGACATCCCCTGGATCCTGGCGCTGCGCGACTGGATCCGCCGGGCCCACGATGCCAACGTCAAGCTGGCCGGGGTCTGCTTCGGCCACCAGGTGATCGCCCAGGCGCTGGGAGGGGAGGTGATGAAGTCCACCAAGGGGTGGGGGCTGGGGGTGTCGGTCCATGCCATGCAGACGACAAAACCCTGGATGGCGCCGGGTCTGGACACCATCCGCATCCTGGCAAGCCACCAGGATCAGGTGGAGCAGCTTCCGCCGGGGGCGACCCTGCTTGCGGGCAACGACTTCTGCCCCAACTTCATGTTCCTGCAGGGGGATCACATCGTCGCCATCCAGGGGCACCCGGAATTCTCGGTGGCGTACAACCGGGCCCTGATCGAGCGGCGACGGGACAGGCTGCCCGATGCACATTACCAGAGCAGTCTCTCTTCCCTGGAAGGGGAGGTGGATTCCGCCACCATGATGCAGTGGCTGCTGCAGTTCCTCGGCATCCTGCCGATCGGGGCCGACGCGCGCTGAACCCCGTTTGTCATATCCACCGCGCTGATGCTAGATTTTGTAGCAAAATGAAGGATCAAGCGGCGATATGCCCAGTCCGGATGATACACTGGCCGCCATTTTTGGCGGCCTAGTCCATCGACGAGCGCCGCGTCAGTCTGTGAGGGGGCAACCTTGAAACTACAGCAGTTGAAGTATCTGATCGCGGTGCGGGACCACAATCTCAACGTCTCCGTTGCCTCCGATGCGCTCTATACCAGCCAGCCTGGGGTGAGCAAGCAGATCGGCTTGCTGGAGAGCGAGCTGGGGGTGCGCATCTTCGAGCGCCGCGGCAAGCACCTGCACCGGATCACCCCGGTGGGGGAGGAGATCATCAAGTGTGCCGAGGCCATGCTCAATATCGAGAGCAAGATCAAGGCCATCTCCCGGGAGTACCTGGATCCGACCGTGGGCACCCTCAACATCCACACCACCCACACCATCGCCCGCTACCTGCTGCCGAAAAGCGTCACCTACTTCACCAAAAAGTACCCCAAGATCTCGTTCCACCTGCATCCTGTGATGTCCGCCTCCAAGGAACAGATCAGCAAGGGATACTCGGATTTTTCCATCGTGGCCCACGAGATAGGCTTCGACAAGGAGCTGATCGCGCTGCCCGCCTACCTCTGGACCCTCTCCCTGGTGGTGCCCCAGGAGCACCCCCTGGCCAAGGTGAAGAAGCCGACCCTGGAGCAGCTCTGCCAGTATCCCATCCTGAGCTACGAGAGCGGCGCCACCGGGCGTCAGGTGCAGGACAGGGTGTTCCAGGCGGCCGGCCTCACTCCCAACTACTACATGACGGTGATGGATGCCGGCGTCATCAAGCGCTACGTGGAGCTGGGCTTTGGCATCGGCATCATCTCCTCCCTGGTGGCCAACGATAGCGATGCCCCCGGCCTCGTGGCCATCAATCTGGAGCACCTGTTCGAGCCCTGCCCGGCCCAGATCTGCTTCAGCAAGAGCATCCTCTTGCAGAACTACATGTATGACTTCATCAGCTCTTTCTCCCCCCATCTCACCAAGGAGATGATCCAGAACGTGATGCAGCAGCCGACCCAGGCGCGCATCGACGAGCTGCTGTCAGGGGTGGAGCTGCCCGTCTACTGATCCCGCTTCCGTTTCTGTGCCGGCACCCCGGGGTGCCGGCCTCCTCCCGCCGAGGTTTCCATGTCCCGCATCCTGCTGCTCGCCAATCTCAACTGTGATCATGTGCTCTCCCTGGCCGAACCCCTGGTGGCGGGGGCGCGGCTGCAATACGTGGATCAGGGGCGCAGGCTCGGCGGCGGCGCCGCCAATACCGGCATCGGATTGGTGTGGGCGGGGCACGAGGTGATCATCGCCTCCCGGGTCGGGCTGGACGACACCGGTGACTGGCTGCTGGAGCAGGCGGCCTCATACGGCCTGGATTGCAGCCATGTGGAACGCTTTGGCGGCGAGACCGGCGAGCTGCTGGTGCTGGTGGACGCCACCGGTGAGCGCACCATCCTCAGGCGCCCACGTCGTCCGGATCTGCCGGGGGATCTGCCGACCGAAGGGGTGGACTGCCTCTATGTGAACTATCCGGGCACCGCCATCGTGGGCTACATGCGCCAGATGCTCGCCAAGAGTTTCGTGGTGGCCCAGTATCCCAAGGGGGGGCAGGCCCGCCGCCCCTGCCACGTGCTGGTGGCCTCCCGCTCCGATCTCGGCGAGGTGAGCGACCCCTGGCAGCATGCCCGCCAGCTCGCGGGGGAGCAGCTGGAATGGCTGGTGCTGACCGAGGGCAAGGCGGGCGCCGTGGCCATTCACGGGGAGGAGCAGGTCAGAGTGGCGGCGCGACCAGTCTCCGTGGTGGATACCACGGGGGCGGGGGATGCCTTCGCGGGCGGCCTCATCCACGGTCTTGCGCGGGGTATGGCCATGGCCGATGCGTTGCAGTGCGCCGTGGACTGGGGCGCCTTCGCGGTGGCCTCCGAGAGCTCCATCCCCTCCCAGGCGCTGCGCAACTGGCTGAAACAGCCCCACTGAACTCGCCGGACAACGGCTCCGGCGATGGCAGAGGAGGTGGGGGTTTGTCGACGGAAACCGCCAAAACCCCTCGCTGAGGCGGCAAGTTTGCGATCAATCAAAGAAAGTGTCGATTTATGTACATCTTCGTCGACACCCGCCCGGGCTGCTCTTACCCTTGTGACTTCACGACTCGGTCGAAGAAGCCCATCCCGTGCACACGCATGTGCAGACCCCCTCTTTGGCCACCGGCTGTCGTCCTGATTTCTGGCTTGTAGTAAGAGGCAAGTGCGACCATGCAACTGACACGATTTACCGACTACGCCCTGCGTACCCTGACCTTCCTGGCCATCCAGCCCGGTGATCGCCTGTCGACCATCACGGAAGTGGCCGACACCTTCGCCATCTCCCGCAATCACGTGGTCAAGATAGTGCATCAGCTCGGCATCAAGGGTTACATCGAGACGGTGCGTGGCAAGCATGGGGGCATCCGCCTCGGCCGTGCCGCCGTCTCCATCAACCTGCGCGATGTGGTGATGGACATGGAGCACGTGCTCTGCCCGGTGGACTGCAAGCGCGAAAACTGCCGTCTCTCCGGGGGCTGCCGCATCCAGGGCATTCTGCGCCGCGCCATGCACGCCTTCCTGGAGGTACTGGGGGAGTACACTTTGGCGGATGCGGTGCGGGATCCCACTCGTCTGTGCCACCTTCTCGGCATAGAGCAGGATAATATTCTGACCATGGCATGATGCCACGGTGAATGACAGAGGGGCCTGCGGGCCCCTCTGTCATTGCCGGCGGTCAGAGCTGGGGCACAAGGGTGATGGCTCCGTGCAGACAGGCGAGGCCGCAAGCGCCGCAGCCATCGCAGGCGGCCATGTTGACGGTTACTCCCTCGTTGCCGACCTTGATCGCCTGCTGGGGGCAGGCATCTTCACACAGCAGGCAGTAGTCATATACAGGACCTTAAGAAAACACTTCATTTGAAATTCCTTCTAAGGTCCTGTTCTGTATCGATTTTCGCTGCTT
>NZ_JAPDBQ010000079.1:0-18919 GCF_027705325.1 Aeromonas sp. QDB18 | reverse complement strand
ATCTCGCACCTCGATAACTGTACGTAAGATCAGTATAGTTCGTGGTAACTGACTGCTAATCATGGGTAATCAGGTATTCCTTTGCTTACCATCATGGTATTTACAGTGTAAAAGCTAATTGTTAACTCATTCATTTCGCCAAGATTTTTCTATCAAGGCAGGTCAAACAGCAGGGCTTCACTCCCCCTGGAGGCGGTGAGCACCCAGCTCGACTCGTCGCGGCTGAGCAGCCCGTCGCCGGGTCGGGCAGCCAGACCGTTGCCGGTCAGCTCCCCTGAAATCATGTGCAGGTAACCATGACGCCCTTGCAGTGCCCACTCCAGGGTCTCCCCTTCTGCGAGCTGCAGACGCCACACTCTGGCCTGCTGGCGGATCCTGAAGGATCCCGCCTCGCCGTCCGGTGACGCCACCAGCGTCATCCCGGGCTTGTTTTCAATCTTCTTCTGCTGATAACCCGGGGTCGTGCCGTGTTCATTCGGCTCGATCCAGATTTGCAGCAGGGAGAGCGCCTCGGTCTGCGAGGGGTTGTACTCGCTGTGCCGGATGCCGGACCCTGCGCTCATCAGCTGGAAATCCCCCGCCGGGATCTGCTCGGCGTGGCCGAGGCTGTCCTTGTGCTCTATGGTGCCTTGCAGCACGCAGGTGAGGATTTCCATGTTGGCGTGAGGGTGGGTCGCGAAACCGCCACCCGGCGCCACCCGATCCTGATTGATGACCCGCAGGGCAGAGTGTCCCATCCATTCCGGGTCATAGTAGTGACCGAAGGAGAAGCTGTGACGGGCATCCAGCCAGCCAAAGTTGGCCTTGCCCCGTGCTTCTGCGGCTCTCAATTTCATCATGGTGTGCTCCTCACTGACCAAGTTGGTTCATTAACGCTGGCGACCGTCACCCAGACCGAAGGGGATGCGGTAGCTGCTGCTTTCGTTGCCCAGGCTCACCGTCAGCTTGCCCTGGGTACGGCTCGGGATGGCGACCTGCTGGGTGCCCATCAGGTTAGCGTGGACGGAAGCCAGCAGATCACCGGACTCGTCGCGCACCTCCAGCATGGGGTTGGCCTTGCCGTCCATCGCGGCGGTGGCGCTCCAGTTGACGAACAGCACGCCCGGGGCGGCATTGAAGTCAGCGGGAACGGAAGCCTGGGCGGCACCTGCGGTCATCAGGCCTGCAACGGCCAGCATCTTGATTACGTTTTTCATGTTCATTCACTCTCTTGGGTTTTATGTCATTGCCAAGGCCCCTTGGGCCCGAATCAATGCATCCATGCAAGAGATCATTCAAATACTATGTTGTTCTTTTGCTGACATCAGACATCGTGTTTGGGGATGTCTCAGCCCGGAACTACCTTTTATTTGGCTGCCAGGCGTTCCTGCCTAAGCGTTGATTGAATATTAAAGTGACTTCCCCTAAGTTGTTAGCGAGATAATCTGGTAAACACATTCAAAAAAATTGAAGGTTGGATATGGCCAAGGAATCGAACAAGGAGCGGGCGCTGACCCTGGAGGCGATCCGGGTGCTGGACGCCATCGACCGTCGTGGCAGCTTCGCGGCGGCGGCCGACGAGCTGGGCAAGGTGCCTTCGGCGCTGAGCTACACGGTACAAAAGCTGGAAGACGAACTGGACGCCATGCTGTTCGACCGCAGCGGCCACAGGACCAAGTTCACCCCGGCGGGCCGCATGCTGCTGGAGCGGGGCCGGGTGCTGCTGGAGGCGGCCGAGCACCTGGTGGGGGAGACCCGGGCCCTCTCCCGTGGCTGGGAGACCGACATCACCATCGCCGTCGATGCCTTGATGCCGGTACAGGCTCTCTACCCCCTGGTGGATCGGCTGGCCGAACAGACCGATACCCGGCTGAGGTTTCGCGCCGAGGTGCTGGCGGGCAGTTGGGAGTGCCTGGAAGATGGCCGCGCCGACCTGCTCATCTCCTCTCTCAATGCCGATATCGCCATGACCGGCATCAAGCACCAGGTGCTCAGGGAGGAGGTGATGCTCTACGTCGCCCACCCCGATCACCCCCTGCATCAGGAACCCGAGCCCCTGGCGGACGAGACCCTGCGCCGCTATCGCGCCATCGCGGTGGCCGACACGGCACTGCGCAAGCCGGTGCTCACCTACCGCCTGCTCGACAAGCAGCCGCGCCTGACCGTCAGCACCATGGGGGAGAAGCGGGACGCCCTGCTGGCGGGGCTCGGCATCGGCACCATGCCGCAACGCTGGATTGAAGAGGACATCAAGGCGGGCAGACTCAAGGTGATCAGTCCCGAATATCGCCACCAGATCCAGGTCGTGCTGGCCTGGCGGCGAGACACCATGGGCAAGGCCAAGAGCTGGCTGGTGCGGGAGATCCCCAAGCTGTTTGCCGGTCAGGGGGAATAAAGGACTGCCTTCCGGGGTCGGTGGCGCAGGAAGTATCAAAACTGCGCCCCATTCTTGACGACGGGCTCAGATTCGGAGAAAAGAAAAAAAGCGGACCTCTTGCGAGTTCCGCTCAATGCCAGGAAAGAATAAAACCTTGCGGTTAAAAAAACCCTTAAATTGGAAGCAAACAATCGTTTTCTCAACCAGGAAGGTATTGAATCCGATTCGTGTTGAATTATGTGCGATGTAATATGCATCACCAGCAAAATGTTGAAAGGTTGAAGGATATGCACCACCGAGTGTCATTTTCTGCCACCTTGCACCACAACTGGTCAGGCCATTTCCGCCATTATCACCGGGTTACCCTCCTCTGGTTTTTCTAGGTGTCAAAATTTGAGCCCAATACAGACAAACCACTCAATTCCTGACACGACTAAAAATGCAGATAAAGGAATAGTTGCATGACCTACAGCCAGACACTGGCCAATCACATCCTCGACACCCTGAAGAAAACCCTGACCGACAAGGGGATCCGCTATCAGACCCTGGCAGAAGCCATGGGGGTTTCCATCGCCACCGTGAAGCGCATGATGAACAAGCCCTCCCTGCCGTTCGACACTCTGCTGGAGATCTGCCATCTGGTGGGACTCTCCTTCGAAGAGCTGCTGGACCGGACCCAGGATGCCCAGAGCCGCCGGGCCGTCTTCACCCAGGAGCAGGACGAGGCGTTTCACAAGGAGCCGGGGCTCTATGCCTTTCTCGCCAACATCTTCTGGCGCGACAAGACCCTTATCGATCTCAAGCGGGAGTACGGCCTGACCGATGCCTCCTGCTACCTCTATCTGCGCAAGCTGGAGAAACTCGGCATCCTGCAGCTTGGCATCGACAACAGCTACCACTTCCTCATCAGCGAGCGCATCAGCTTCGAGCAGCACAGCCGTTTCGCCCGCCAGCAGGCGCGCCAGGCCATGTCGGTGCTGGGGGACTATCTGGTGGAGAACATGCACAGGCCCAACAACTACATGGCGCTGTGCCAGCTCCATCTGGGGGAGAGCGAGGCCATGGCGCTGATCGATCGCATGAAGGAGTACTGGCATCAGGAGCTCAAGCTCAACCGCCCCGCCATCGGCCAGCGGGAGGGCAGCAAGACCTACACCATGTCGCTGCAACTGGCGGACTGCGGCTACCAGAGCTTCGACGATCTGATCCCCAACATCGACAACTGATCCCGGTGGATCCTGCGGGATCCGCCATGTCAGCGCCAGAACGCCGCTACTCTGCCAGTTCCACCTGCCGCGCGCCCATGGCGAGCGGTTGCAGTGCCCGGGTATCCAGGCAGATGCGGATGGCGTCCGGTCGCCAGTGCTCGATGTCGCAATCCACCAGCTTCCCCTCCTCGTCATGATTGACCCGCACCAAGCGCAGCACGGCGCTCCCCTGGGCCAGGTTGAGGGCGCGGGCTATCTCTCCCCGGGCCGCCGAGGGGGTGATCTCGAGGCTCGCCCAGCCCTGGCCTATGCCATAGCGCTGCTGGTAAAGCTCGGTGAGGGAGCTGGCCAGAGGAGCGCTGGCGATGTCGGGGAAACGGCTCGCCAGCAGGTGATGGCTGACGTGGAGCACGGGGCGACCGTCGATCAGCCGCTGGCGGCGGATCTCGTAGAGCGGCGTAAAGGGTTCCAGACCCATCCAGCGGCACAACTCGCTGCTGGCAAGCTGGTTGCCATGGGCCAGCACCCGGGTCTCGGCGGTGCGCTGCTGCTCACCAATCCACTGGTGAAAGTGGGTGTGGATGGCGGGATCGTAGGTGAGGCGAGGCGGCGCCACGAACCAGCCGCGCCGCTCGGCCCGGTAGATGAGGCCGTCCGCCTCGAGGCTGGAGAGTGCCTCCTTGATGGTGATGCGGGTGGTGGCGAATCGCTCGCTCAGGGCCCGTTCGGCGGGCAGCTGCTGCCCCGCCGCCAGGTGTCCGCTGCCGATATAGCGGCGCAGGGTCCGGCAAATCTGTTCGCACTTGGAGGGTATGCGGCCATCGGCCATCCCCTGTTCACTCAATCGCTCTGTCACTGTCACATCCCTGTCGGTCATTCGGGTTTGCACACCACTGGAGTAGACCAGAGGTTGTCGACCCCGAGTTGTAACCGCCCCTGATGACAGCGCCATGACAGGGCGATTGTCACGAAACTGCCATCAAAGCGCCCCGCCACCGTCATATTTCCCCTCTAGCATCCCTCTCGAACCTTAACTGACCTAGTCCAGAGGGATGGGATGATGAAAAGCGTGATCGCAAGTGCACTGGCCCTGATGGCCATCAGTCAACCGCTGTTTGCCGCCGAGAACATCGCGGATCTCGAAAAAGCCGCCCGCGGTGAGGGCCAGCTCCAGAGCGTCGGCATGCCGGACAGCTGGGCCAACTGGAAGGATACCTGGCAGCAGCTCGGCAGCATCTACGGCATCAAGCATCAGGATACCGACATGAGCTCCGCCCAGGAGATCGCCAAGTTCGCCGCCGAGAAGGCCAACGCCACCGCCGACATCGGCGACGTGGGCGGCGCCTTCGGCCCGGTGGCGGTCAAGCAGGGGGTCACCCAGCCCTACAAGCCCTCCACCTGGGCCGACATTCCCAACTGGGCCAAGGATGCGGACGGCCACTGGATGCTGGCCTATACCGGCACCATCGCCTTCCTGATCAACAAGGATCTGGTCAAGGCCGCCCCCACCAGCTGGCAATCCCTGCTGGGTGGCGACTACAAGGTGACCCTGGGTGACGTGGGCGTCGCCTCCCAGGCCAACAACGGCGTGCTGGCGGCGGCCTATGCCACCGGCGGCAGCGAGAAGAATCTGAAACCCGCCCTGGATCTGTTCGGCAAGCTGGCCAAGCAGGGCCGTCTGTCGCTGAACGACCCGACCATCGCCAACATCGAGAAAGGCGAAGTGGAAGTGGGGGTGCTGTGGGACTTCAACGCCCTCAACTACCGCGACCAGATCGACCCCAAGAAGTTTGATGTGGTGATCCCGAGCGACGGCTCCGTCATCGCCGGCTACACCACCATCATCAACAAGTGGGCCAAGAACCCCAACGCCGCCAAGCTGGCGCGGGAATACATCCTCTCCGATGCAGGTCAAATTAACCTGGCCCGTGGCTACGCCCGCCCCATTCGCAGCAACGTGACCCTGCCGGATGACGTCAAGGCCAAGCTGCTGCCGGCCGAGCAGTATGCCAACGCCAAGCCGGTGCAGGATCACGCCGCCTGGGAGCTGAGCTCCAAGGCCCTGCCGCGCCAGTGGCAGGAAACCGTCATGATCAACATGCAGTAAGGAGCGGCCAGTGCAACACAAGGTGATAGTGGTACTTGTGGATGGCCTGGCAGCAGAGGTAGCCCATTGCATGGGCTACCTCTGTGGCATGGTGGAGGCAGAGCGCGGCCTGCATACGACCCTGAGTGCCGCCCTGCCCTCCCTCTCCCGCCCTCTCTACGAGTGCATCCTGACCGGCGTGCCGCCGGTGGCGAGCGGCATCACCCACAACGGGGTGACGCGCCTGAGCCAACACGACTCCATCTTCCATCTGGCCCGGGCCGCGGGCAAACGCACCGCAGCGGCGGCCTACCACTGGGTGAGCGAGCTCTACAACCAGAGCCCCTGGCTGGCGGCCCGCGATCGCTTCACTCACGATGAGCAACTGCCCATCCAGCACGGCTGCTTCTACTGGGATGACGGCTACCCCGACAGCCATCTGCTGATGGACGGCGAGTGGCTGCGCAGCCAGTACAACCCCGATTTTCTGCTGATCCACCCCATGGGGGTGGACGATGCGGGCCACCAGTTTGGCCTCGATTCCCGCCAGTACCGCAATCAGGCTCGCCGCATGGACAGTCTGCTGGCCGAGCTGCTGCCCCAGTGGTTGGCAGAGGGGTATCAGGTGGTGATCACCTCGGATCACGGCATGAACAACGATCTCAGCCATGGCGGCACCCTGGCCGAGGAGCGCACCGTGCCGCTCTGGCTGTTTGGCGACGCCTTCGTCGAACGCTGGCCGGATGGGGTAGTGATCGCCCAGACCCAGCTCTGCGCCCTGATGGCCGACCTGCTGGGTGTGCCCCACGACAAGCCGGTGGCTCCCCCGCTGCTCAAGGCGGCCTTTATGCGCGAGGTGCACTGATGATGCCTGCCACCACCGAGATCCTCGCGGATCAACAGGTGAAGACACGCCGGGTGCGACGCCACTGGCTGCCAGCCCTGGTGCTGCTGCCCTTTGTCCTCTTGATGATCCTGTTCCAGCTCGCCCCCATGGGGTGGGTGCTGGTGGGCAGCGTCCAGACCCCCGATGGCTGGGGTCTCGACCACTACCGGGAGATTTTGAGCTCCCCCTTCTATCTGCAATCCTTCGGCAACTCGTTGCGCATCGCCGGCATCGCCAGCCTGGCGGGGCTCGCCATCGGCACCCTAGGGGCCGCGGCCCTGCGCCACAGCGGAGAGCGGGTCAAGCGGGTGCTGCTGGCCTTCGTCACCATGACGGGCAACTTCAGCGGCGTGCCGCTGGCGTTCGCCTTCATCATCGTGCTCGGCATCAATGGCGCGGTGACCCTGCTGCTCAAATCCTGGGGCCTCATCGACGGCTTCAACCTCTACTCGGGCAGCGGTCTTATCCTGATTTACACCTACTTCCAGATCCCCCTCGCCCTGCTGCTGCTCTACCCGGCGTTCGACGCCCTGCAGGATGAGTGGCCGCAGGCCGCCGTCCTGCTGGGTGCGAGCAGGGGGCAGTATGTGTGGCACGTGGCGCTGCCGGTGCTGACGCCCGCCTTGCTCGGCACCCTGATCATCCTGTTTGCCAACGCGGTGGGAGCCTATGCCTCCGCCTACGCCCTCACCACCGGCAACTTCAACCTGGTGACCATCAGGGTGGCCAGTCTGGTCTCCGGCGACATCTTCCTCGAGCCGAATCTCGCGGCGGCGCTGGCGGTGATCCTGATGGTACTGCTGGGGGTGGTGACAGCCGCCAACCAGTGGCTGCTGAAAAAGAGCTATGTGAACAAGGGGCAATCCCATGCATGATTTGACGCCGCGCTGGCCCAGATGGGTGCTGGGGGCGCTGGTCGCCACCCTGCTGCTACCGCTGCTGGCTACCTTTCTCTACTCCATCTCCACCCGCTGGGGGGCGACCCTGCTGCCGGACGGCTTTACCCTCGACTGGTATCTCAAACTCTGGGGCGACCCGCGCTTTCTGGCGGCCTTTGGCCGCAGCCTCCTGGTCTGTTTCGCCACCCTGCTGCTTGGGACCCTGGTGCTGGTGCCCACCGTGCTGGTGGTGGCCTACTACTTCCCCAGGCTGGATCCCTGGATGAACCTCTTGATCCTGCTCCCCTTCGCGGTGCCGCCCGTGGTCTCCTCGGTGGGGCTGCTGCAGATCTACGCTGACGGCGTGCTGCCGATTATCGGCACGCCGTGGATCCTGATCGGGACCTGGTTCACCGTGGTGCTCCCCTTCATGTACCGGGCGCTGGCCAACAGCCTGCAAGGGGTGCCGCTGAAAGATCTGATGGATGCCGCTCATCTGCTGGGGGCGAGCAGTGCCCGCGCCTTCCTGCTGGTGGTGCTCCCCTGCCTGCGCAAGGGGCTGCTGGCGGCACTGTTTCTCTCCCTCTCCTTCCTGCTCGGCGAGTTCGTGTTTGCCAACATGCTGGTGGGCACCCGTTACGAGACCCTGCAGGTCTACCTCTACAACATGTGTGCCACCTCGGGCCACTTCACCAGCGCCCTGGTGATGAGCTACTTCCTGCTGACCCTGCTGCTCACCTGGGCAGCCAACAGATTTCATCGGTGAATCAACATGTTCCATCTAGAAGTGAATCAACTGCACAAATCCTACGGTGACACCAAGGTGTTCGAGGGGATTGAATTCGGCATCCGCAAGGGGGAGCTGGTGACCCTGCTCGGCCCCTCCGGCTGCGGCAAATCCACCCTGCTGCGGGCCCTGGCCGGGCTCACCCCGGTGGATGGTGGTCAGGTGCGGGTGGCCGGTGAGGACATTACCTGGCAGCCACCTCAGAAGCGGGGCATCGGCATGGTGTTCCAGAGCTATGCGCTCTTCCCCAACATGACGGTGTGGGACAACGTCGCCTTCGGCCTCAAGATGAAACCCCAGCCGTGGCGGGATCTCGCCGCCAGCGTGCAGGAGGCGCTAGAGCTGGTGGAGCTGACCGGCTTCGAGCGCCGCTATCCGGCCGAGCTCTCCGGCGGCCAGCGCCAGCGAGTGGCGCTGGCCCGGGCTCTGGTGGTGCAGCCGCGGATCCTGCTGCTGGATGAGCCGCTCTCGGCGCTGGATGCCCGCATCCGCCGCAGCCTGCGCCAGCAGATCCGCGAGATCCAGCAGCGCCTCGAGCTCACCACCATCTTCGTGACCCACGATCAGGAGGAGGCGCTGACCCTGTCGGATCGGATCTTCCTGATGAACAAGGGGTCCATCGTCCAGAGCGGCACACCGGAGAAGATCTACACCCGCCCCGCCAGCGAGTTCGTGGCGGGCTTTATCGGCAACTACAACCTGCTGGGTGGCGAGCAGGCCAAATCCCTGTTCGGCCCGCGCTTTCGCGGCAAGCTGGCGCTGCGGCCGGAGTCCATCACCCTGCTGCCCGCCGGGGCGGTCAGCCACGAGCCCAGCCTGCCCGGCATCGTTCGCCAGCAGCAGCTGCTCGGCAACGTCATCCGCTATCAGGTGGAGTGCGAGGCAGGGTTGTTGACGGTGGATTGCCTCAACCGCCGTGCCGGCGATCTGCTGCCGGTGGGCAGCGCCGTGACCCTGGTGGTGGCCCGGGATCAACTCTGTGAGGTAGCATAACGCCATGAATCCCATTCATTTTTCAGCCAGTACTCCGATGCTGGCAGCCAACCCGAGGAGCAGCCATGGCCCTGGCACTGTTTGATCTGGACGAGACCCTTATTGCCGGGGATTCCGCCAGCCTCTGGCTGGAGTACATGGTGGCCCAGGAGCTGGCCCCGGCGGGCATGGTGGCCGAGGAGCAGGCCATGATGTCCCTCTACCACCAGGGCAAGATGGACATGCACCAGTACATGGCCTTCACCCTGCAACCGCTGGCAGGCAGGACGCGCCAGTGGCTCGACTCCCTCTGCACCCGCTTTGCCGAACAGGTGCTGCGGGAGCGCCTCTACCCCGAGGGGCTGGCCCGCATCGAGTGGCACCGCCAGCGTGGAGACGAGCTGGTGCTCATCTCCGCCTCCGGCGAGCATCTGGTGGCCCCCATGGCGCAGATGCTGGGGATGGATCACTGCGTGGCCATCCTGCTCGACGAGGAAGCCGGCATGCTGACCGGCCAGACCCGCGGCACCCTGAGTTTTCGCGAGGGCAAGGTGGCCCGCATCAACCAGCTCTTTGCCGGAAAGGAACACCTCTGGCAGGAGAGCTTCGGCTACAGCGATTCCCACAACGATCTGCCCATGCTGCAGGCGGTGAGCCATCCCCATGCGGTCAATCCGGCCCCCGCCCTGCGCCAGTGCGCCGAGGAGCTGGGCTGGCCCCTCTGGACCTGGTAGTTGCACCCTTGATCCGCGCAATGAAGAAGAGGCCCTCAGGCCTCTTCTTTGCTCAACATGCCATCCCCTGATGGCGAGTCGTCCCGGGGAGCCAGGGGATCCACCATGTAGATGCGATTCTTGCCGTCACCCTTGGCGCGATAGACCTCGGCATCGACCATGGTCAGCAGGCTCCTGGCCCCAAGCCCGGGGGCACTCGCCACCAGGCCGCCGCTGAAGGTGATCCCAAGACCGGGTTCACGCCAGTGCAGGGAGGCCACCCCAATCCTGTACTGCTCCAGCAGCATCTGGCAGAAGTGGATATCGGGATTGGCAAACAGCACCACCAGCTCTTCCCCGCCATAGCGGCATACCCAGCCATGATCCCCCAGCAGCTTGGCGCCAAAGCTGGCCACCCGCTTGAGCACCACGTCCCCGGTCTGGTGGCCATAGGTGTCATTGATCCGCTTGAAACCGTCCAGATCGATCATGGCCAGGCAGAAGCTCTCCTGATCGAGCAGCAGCCGATTCAACCGCTCGTCGAAGAAGCGCCGGTTGTAAAGGCCGGTCAGCTTGTCGAGGTTCGCCTGCTGGCGCACCTCGTGATAATCCTTGCTCACCTCCGCCAGCTCGGCATAGACGTGCCTGAGCTCGCGCATCCCCCCCTGGTGCACCTCGTCAGGCTGGGTCCGGCTGGCCCGGATCACGGTGGAGATCTCGTCCAGCATCCGCCTGAAATAACGGGACCAGATCAGTGCCAGCACCATGTAGAGCACGCTGGCCAGCACGATGATCCCGAGCACGTTGAGGGAGGCGCTCGCCACCACCGCCTGGATGCTGGAGGCGGGCAACACGCTGATCAGCACCCAGTTGTGGTCCGGCAGGCGGCTGTAGGCTACGAACTGGCGAGACGCCTGATCCAGGAAGATGCCGTCCTCCCCGCTGAAGCGGGAGAGCCAGGTCGGGTGGGTCATGGGCTTGAGCAGTTGTGAGGGATCGGGGTGGGCCAGCACCTTGCCCGACTGGTTGACGATCATCTGGTAGCCGCTGTTCCACTGCCGGTTCAGCTGGGCGGAGAAGGGGGCCAGGATGGCATCCACCGCGAAGACCCCCCGCACCTTGCCCTCCTTGTCGGTGATGGCCCGCGCCAGGGCGATCACCAGAGTGCCGTTGGTGTAGTCGTAGTAGGGTTCGGTCCAGACCATCTTGCCCACATGCTGGCTGGCCAGCTGATACCAGGGGCGCACCCTGGGGTCGAAGTCCGCATCCGCCTGCCATTCGGGGTAGATCAGCATCTGGCGCTCGGCGGTGCCCACATAGATGTAGATGAGATCCGCCATCACCCCCTTGTAGAGACGCCACTCCCTGAGATAGGAGTCGGTGTTGCGCAGACGGGGGCCGCTGATGTCCTCCACCTTGACCTGGTCGTAGATGAGGGAGAACTGACGCTCCATCTCGTTCAGGTAGGGTTCGATGAAGATGTGGCGCAACTGGTGATTGGTGGCGAGCAGGCGCTGTTGCAGCTCTCGCTGCAGGCTGCGCTCCATGTGCAAGTAGTAGATGGCGCCCAGCATCAGGACGGGAATGAAGAGCAGAAGCAGGCCCAGGCGCATCCGTACCACCAGGGACCAGGTCTTTTTGGAGACTGCTCGCTTATCCAACCCTGACTCCATGCTATCCCCTGACATCGTGTAGTGTCAGAATATCAGCCCCACCTGATGGCGTCCAAAGGGAAGCGCATCATGTGGCCAACGAGAAGGAACTGGCCTGGATGTTGAAACCGGAACTGCTGACTGCCCTCCATTACTGCGCCGTGATCACCCTGACCGGTGCCATCACCTCGGAGTATTTCCTGTTCCGACGCGGCATGTCCATCGAGCAGGTGCGCAAGCTGCTGCTGGCTGACAGCCTGGCCGCCCTGGCCCTGCTGCTCATCTTCATCACGGGCGTGCTGCTGGTGGTCGCCCATCCCCAGCCACCGGCCATCCTGCTTGCCAATCCGGGTTACCGCACCAAGCTGCTGATGTTCTTCGCCATGGCCATCAGCTTTGGCTACCCCAGCCGGCTGTTCCACCACTGGCGCCGATCCTTGCGCCAGGGACGGGCTCCCCTTGTCTCCACCCAACAGCAGTTCTGGGTGATCTGGATCCTTAGGGGCAACCTGCTGCTGCTCGCCCTGCTGCCCCTGCTCGCCAAGCTGGCCAGCCGCTGATCCTGCCCTCGCCCGGCAACAAATGGCTGACGACAAACGCCCCTTCTCGCAGGTATCGTAATGGCGGGGCCCGAGTGCCGCCGAGACTCTTTCTCAGGGATGATTCCGTATGCGTTCAAACATGATGTTATTGATGGCCGCCGCCATCTGGGGGCTGGGCTTCGTCGCCCAGCGCCTGGGAATGGATCACATGGGGCCCTTCACCTTCAACGGCCTGCGTTTCCTGCTAGGCGCCCTCTCCCTGCTGCCGCTCTTGTGGTGGCTCAAGTCACGCCAGCCGCCCCAGCCTGCCGGTGATCACCGCCTGCTGCTGACCGGGGGCCTCATCGCCGGCACCGTGCTCTTCTCCGCCGCCTCCCTGCAACAGGTGGGGCTGCTCTACACCACGGCCGCCAAGGCGGGCTTCATCACCGGCCTCTACATCATCCTAGTCCCCGTCATCGGCCTGGCCCTGCGCCACAAGACCGGGGCCAACACCTGGGTAGGCGCTCTCATCGCCATGGCCGGGCTCTACTACCTCAGCGTCACCGAGGAGTTCACCATCGGCTACGGCGATCTGCTGCAAGTGATCGGGGCCCTGTTCTGGGCCGTGCATCTGCTGGTGCTGGATCACTACTCGAACCGGGTCGCCCCCATTCGTCTTGCCGGGGTGCAGTTCGTGGTGTGCGGTCTGCTCAGCCTGGCCACTGCCTTCGTCATCGAGACCCCGACGGCGAGTGGTGCCGTCGCGGGCTGGCAGGCGCTGCTCTATGCAGGTCTGGTCTCGGTCGGCATCGGCTATACCCTGCAGGTGGTGGGGCAGCGCGGTGCCCATCCGGCCCATGCCGCCATCATCCTCAGCCTGGAGACGGTGTTCGCCGCCATCGGCGGTGTCCTGCTGCTGGGGGAACATCTGGACGAACGGGCCGTGGTCGGCTGCGCCCTGATGCTGGCGGGGATGCTCATCTCCCAGATCCGCCTGCGCTGGTGGTGGAAGTCCCGTCGGGACAAGGTGCCCAGCCAGCCCTGATATCGGCGGTGGTCATGGACCCCAAATAAAACGAGGCGCCCTTGGGCGCCTCGTTTTATTGCCGCCTGCCTAGCGCACGCTGGAGCAGAAGCTCACGTCATCGCGCAGGGGGTCATTGCTCACGCTGTGATAGAGCTCGAAGCAGGGGCCGTCCCCAAAGGCGAGCCCGGCCGCGACGATATCGCCGATGTGCTCCTGCCAGCGCTCCCCGTACTGGCTGCGATCCGTGATGAGGTAGCGGGACTGGGCGTAGCGTCCGGCGGGGATGTGCTGAATTTCCACCTCCCCCGCCCCCAGGGTGCCCACCGGCACGTTGATGCCGATGTCGGTGCGGCACTGGGCCGGCGGCGTCACCTCGGGGTTATCGTGGTAGATGAAGATCCACTCTCCCCCTTCCAGGCCACGGGGCGCGGCCCACTGGTGAAGGCGATGGCAGACGGCGTCATACCCTTCGCCATAGGGGCCGGTCACGCGGATATAGGCCAGGGTGCGGGCGTCCATCTCGACGGTGTTCATGGTGTTGCTCCTTGCTGATGAGTGGCCTTCAGCATAAGGGAGTGCCCCTTGCCATGCGTGTCCTTCCTTGCGATCCAGGTGTCCATTCTTGCCCTTGTCGCGGCGAAACGCCCCTGGGGTGCAACCATAGTGACGGCGAAACGCCTTGGCGAAAGCCTGGGAGCTGCCAAGTCCCGCCCCCAGAGCGATGGCGGTGACGCTGGCATCGGTGTAGCAGAGCTGCCAGGCCGCCCGCTGCATCCGCAGGCGGCGGCACATCTCGCCGGGGGCCTCCCCCACCACGGCGGTGAACACCCGGTGGAAATGGTAGAGGGAGAGGCAGGCGCGACTCGCCAGCGCCTCGATGGAGAGATCCGGATCCTGCTCCAGTGCCCGCAGCACCGGCGTCAGGCGCTCGCGATAGTCGATCATCGGCGCACCCTGGCCATGTAGAGGGCATCCACCAGCACCCCATGACGCAGGCCGTAATCCCGGGCTACGCCCTCCTCCACGAAGCCCGCCTTGCGATAGAGGGCCAGGGCCGCCTGGTTGTCGGCCCAGACCGTCAGCTCCACCCGCGTCAAGCCGAGCCAGTTGTCCGCCAGATCCAGCGCAGCCTGCATCAGGGCGGTGCCCACCCCGCGCCCGGCCCAGTCATCGTGCACCGCCATGCCGATGCTCGCCACGTGGCGGCGACGGGGGGCCGGCTCCACCATCAGGACCAGCGCGCCCGCCACCTCCCCCTCCCACTCCGCCAGCAGGCTGTAGATGCCATCCCGCGGGGTCAGCTTCTGCTCCCACTGCTGCAGGGAGGGGAAGGGAAGTTGCAGGGTGCCCGCCTGGGCATGGGGCATGGCGTGAAGATCCCGCAGGGCGGCGGCATCTTCCGGCCCGGCGCGGCGAATGGTGATGGACATGAGACCTCCTGATTGGCTGAATCCCATCTTGCCGCAAGGCTGGCGTCTGTTTCCACCCCCATCAGCGAAACCAATCAAAGGGTTAGGCACACTCCATTGGAGCCGCTCCCCCACTTCCCCTAGTCTGGCGACTCATCACAAGGAGACCCGCCATGACCGACAAGACCCTGCGCAGCGCCAACGGCGCCCCCGTCGTCGACAACAACAACAGCCTCACCGCCGGCCCCCGCAGCCCCGTCCTGATGCAAGACATCTGGTTGATGGAGAAACTCGCCCACTTCGACCGCGAGCGCATTCCCGAGCGGGTGGTGCACGCCAAGGGCTCGGGCGCCTACGGCACCTTCACCGTGACTCACGACATCAGCGCCTTCAGCAAGGCCGACCTGTTCAACGCCGTCGGCAAGCAGACCCCGGTGTTCCTGCGCTTCTCCACCGTGGCCGGCGAGAAGGGGGCCGCCGACGCCGAGCGGGACGTGCGCGGCTTCGCCCTCAAGTTCTACACCGAGCAGGGCAACTGGGATCTGGTGGGCAACAACACCCCGGTGTTCTTCATTCGCGATCCCCTGAAATTCCCCGACTTCATCCACACCCAGAAGCGGGATCCCCGCACCAACCTGCGCAGCGCCACCGCCGCCTGGGACTTCTGGTCACGCCACCCGGAATCCCTGCATCAGGTCACCATACTGTTCAGTGATCGCGGCATTCCCAGGAGCCTGCGGGAGATGAACGGCTACGGCAGCCACACCTTCAGCTTCATCAACTCGGCCAACGAGCGCTTCTGGGTCAAGTTCCACTTCAAGACCGAGCAGGGCCACAGCTTCTACACCGATGAAGAGGCGGCCACCGCCGTCGGTCAGGACAGAGAGACCAGCCAGGCGGATCTGTTCAATGCCATCGAGCGGGGGGACTTCCCGCGCTGGAAGGTCTATGTCCAGGTGATGCCAGAGGCCGAGGCCCAGACCTACTCGATCCACCCGTTCGATCTCACCAAGGTGTGGCCCCACAAGGACTACCCGCTCATCCCGGTGGGCGTGCTGGAGCTCAACCAGAACCCGGACAATTACTTCGCCCACGTGGAGCAGGCCGCCTTCACCCCGGCCAACGTGGTGCCCGGCATCGGCTTCTCGCCGGATCGCATGTTGCAGGGGCGGCTCTTCTCCTACGGTGACACCCAGCGCTATCGCCTCGGCGTCAACCACGGCCTGCTGCCGGTCAACGCCCCGCGCTGCCCGTTCCACCACGGCGCCCACCGCGACGGCGCCATGCGGGCCGACAGCAATGGCGGCGCCAGCCCCAACTACCAGCCGAACCGCTTCGGCACCCAGCAGCCGAGCGAGCAGCACGAACCGGCCCTGAGTCTGGAAGGGGCTGCCCTGCACTACGATTTTCGTGACTACGACAGCGACTACTACAGCCAGCCGGGAGCTCTCTTCCGCCTGATGGACGAGGGACAGCGCGCCCGCCTCGCCGCCAACCTGGCCCGCTCCCTCATCAATGTGGAGGATGACGCCATCGTCGCGGCCCAGCTCAGGCACTTCGAGCAGGCCGACCCCGAGTACGCCAAACGGGTCGAGCTGGCCCTGGCCGCCCTGCAACGCTGAGTCGCAGGCAGCCAACCTCTGCCAAAGCAAAACGGGGGCCTGATGGCCCCCGTTCTCGCACGACGGTCTTTGCTGAATGAAGGGGTTGTACCGCCAGCTTACGACGGCAACGACGTTGTGCACTGGCAGAGCGGCACCATTGTCCACCTGTGGTAATAAACCTGCCTGCGGTAATGCACGTTTAGTCACCAATAAAAACGGAGCCCGAGGCTCCGATTTTAATGCGGTATCAATCCCGGACGCCGCGCCCTCGCGCGCTTCCCTCCCTTGCTAACAAGGGTTTGTACCGCCAGCTCACGGCGGCAACGACGTTGAGCACTGGCAGCGCGGCATCATTATCCACCTGTGGTAATAAACCTGTCTGTGGTAATGCACGTTTAGTCACCAATAAAAACGGAGCCCGAGGCTCCGTTTTTCAATGCGGTATCCATCCCGGACGCAACGCCCTCGCGCGCTTCCCGTCCCCTTGCCAACAAGGGTTTGTACCGCCAGCTCACGGCGGCAACGACGTTGTGCACTGACAGAGCGGCACCATTGTCCACCTGTGGTAATAAACCTGCCTGCGATAATGCTCTTTTAGTCACCAATAAAAACGGAGCCCGAGGCTCCGTTGTTCAATGCGGTATCAATCCCGGACGGAACGCGCTTCGCGCTCTTCCCGCTCCCTTGCCAACAAGCGTTTGTACCACCAGCTACTGCGACGACGTTGTGCATTGGAAGAGCGACGAGCCATTGCTTAGATCCCAGTCAAGAGAAGAAAGAGCCGCATTATGCGATAGAGATCACGCCCGTGTCTGTAGCTGGATCAAGAAAAGGCTCACTGGCCCACCCGGATCGTCCGCTGGTTGCCCTCCGGTTCACCACTCTGTGACGGCGTCGTCACCTCTCGCCAGATCAGGGGACCATTGGTCTCCATCGCCTGTTACGGCGCGCACTCCAGCCAGAGCTCCCCCTGCTGGATGCGGGCCCCCTGGGAGTATTTCTGATCCTGATACCAGCACACCCGCTCGGGCAGCGAACCAAGGGGCAGCACCAGCTCGGTGCCCACCGAGTGGCTGAGGGTGTTGGACGCCGGGGCGGCCAACGCGGGGAAGAGCCAGCCAAGGGCCAGCAGACAACCTGCACAACGGATCATGGGAATTCCTGTCACGGGGGTGTGAAAGTGTAAAGCGACCAGCAGAGCCCTCGACTTGACCAATAAATGTCGGCTCATCTGGCATTCCGGAAGCAATATGATAGCCTGCCTGCGCCCGCAAAGGCCTGTCAGGGTTCTGCCGTGGGCCCCCACCGGCATCGCCGGGGTGCGGTAATAAATAACCCTTAATAATCAGGTAATTAACTGGATATGTTGTCAATGCGTATCATGCCGTTGCTCAAGGCTGCCTGCCTGAGCCTGATGTTGTCCGCCTGTGTCGCCCCCCTGCTGATGATGAGCCCCACCAGCCAGCTGATGTGGGCCCTGCTCAAGCCGCTGGTCGGTTTCGATCCGAACGAGGCCAACCTGTTCGAGCAGCCGCTGATCAAGGACAGAATGACCGCCATGCTGGGGCCCAACTACGAGAGCACCATGCAGCTGCTCAAGACCGCCGACGAGCTGCAACAGGAGGGGCCGCTCTTTTACGTGGTCTCCCGCTACGCCCCGGTGCCGGACGTGGCCAAGCAGGCCGGCATGGTCTGGAACGCCGACACCAACCAGCTCGCCGTCATGGTGCAAAAAGGTGACGGGGCGACCCAGGTCTTCGGGGAAAACCTGACGGCCGCCACCCCGACCTGGCCCAGCGCCATGCAGGGCTGGCAGTCCCAGGCCACCCCGGCCGCCACGGCCCTGACCGGTGCCGGTCAGGGGCTCACGGGCGCTGGCAGTTCTCTGCGGGGCACCATGTTGGGGGGACTGCAACAGAGCGCCAGCAAGGCCCTGTCCGACTCCACCAGACAGGTGATCGGCAGTGCCGCAACCACGGCGCAGCAACAAGCGACCAAGGCGGCGAGCGACTCGGCCAAACAGGCCGCCAGCAGCGCAGCCACCATCAGTGCCGCCACCACAGCGCAGCAGCAAGCCACCAAGGCGGTGAGTGACACCGCCAAGCAGGCCGTCAGCAGCGCCGCCGCCATCAGTGCCGCGACCACAGCGCAGCAGCAAGCCACCAAGGCGGTGAGTGACACCGCCAAGCAGGCTGCCAGCAGTGCCGCCACCACGGCGCAGCAGCAAGCCGCCAAGGCAGCGAGCGACAGCGCCAAGCAGGCCGTCAGCAGTGCAGCAACCATCAGTACCGCCACCACCGCACAGCAGCAAGCGGCCAAGGCGGTGAGCGACAGCGCCAAGCAGGCCGCCAGCAGTGCCGCCGCCATCAGTGCCGCAACCACGGCGCAGCAGCAAGCCGAAAAGGCGGTGAGCGACACCGCCAAACAGGCCGCCAGCAGCGCAGCGACCATCAGTGCTGCAACCACAGCGCAGCAACAAACCGCCAAGGCAGTGAGCGACAGCGCCAAGCAGGCCGCCAGCAGTGCCGCAACCACGGCGAAGCAACAAGCCGCCAGCAGCGCAGCGACCATCAGTGCCGCGACCAGTGCACAGCTGCAAGCGGCCAAGGCGGTGCAGCAACAGGGCGAGAAGCGGGAAGCGACCTCCGGCACCCTGAGCGATCAGGCCAGGGCGGATGCCGAAGCGGAGCTGGAAAAACTGCTTAACTGACTTTTTTAAGCGTCATGCCACCATAAAAACAGGTTCATCGCGGCTTTCCGGGGAAGGCCGCCTTGATTTTCAGAAAAAAGTATTCTGAGTCCCTAAATCCATATGCC
>NZ_JAPDBQ010000078.1:0-19606 GCF_027705325.1 Aeromonas sp. QDB18 | reverse complement strand
CTGCGCGAGCAGCTATCACCCAGTAATGGGGATCCCCCTCCTGTGACGCGAAGCGCTAAGGTGGGGGAGGATGTCAAAGAACATGACCAAGACGACAAACACCAGGATCCCCAGGGCAATGTAGTCAAGTACCATCGATTTCTCCCGTCTGAGTCGCTAACAATGCTTCGATTGTCGAGTCGAGGCTTCGGCAATAATGACAGCATATGCCCTCGGTGCAAGTCTGCAATCGGAGAGTTGGTGTGGCGGTACAGGCATGGTTCATCGGTTGCTCATTTAACACACAAAATTGATTTGGTTAGATAAAATCAAACAGCAATAGATGCCCGGGCAAGGTGAGAGGTGAACCTGATGAACGAATGGTGCAGTGGCAAAGGATGGCGGCTTGGCCTGTTGCTGATCTGCCTGTTGTGGTCCCGCCTCGGCTGGACCGCCGAACCCAGAATGGAGCCCAATGAGCAGGAGTTGGCACAGACCCTGGTCCTGCTTCATGAACCCATCGTCATGCTGACGGCTAAATATGGCAACCTGGATGGGGCGGCCAGGGTACGGCTGGCCCATGAGCTAGTTCAGCGGATGGAGCCAAGCGACCTCATGACGCCTGTGGCCGTGACGAAAGGCAGCCGACACGGCCAGGAGAGCCGGGAGTTTCTGGTCAATGGCAAGCGCATTCTGGTGTTGCTGGAAGGGGACCTTGATGATTCGACGAGCTGACCCTGGATCAGGCGGCCGAACGTGTCCTGCATCGGCTCGACGGCGTGCGCATCAAGTATCTCGAGCTGCACTCGACCCCCTATTTGCTCAGAGCCGTCGGCTTGGCGGTGGTGGTCAGCCTGATCTTCTTCGGCCTCATCTGGCTGTTGCAGCGGGGCCATCGGCGAGTCAGAAAGTGGCTGGCCAACCGCCTGTTGCTGCAGAAGGGGCTGGTCCCCCACTCCTGGCGCCAGGTCACCGGGAATGTCGAGGTCCGCTTGCTCGGCCTCATCACGCTGCTGCTCATCTTCATGCTCACCTATGGCTGGCTGACCTATGTGCTCGGCCTGTTCCCCCAGACCCGGGCCTGGAGCTATCAGCTTGGGGAATCCCTGTTTGCCCTGTGTGGCGACATGCTGGAGGGCATGATTGCCGCCATGCCCGGTCTGGTAACCGTGCTGCTTATCGTGGTCATCACCCGTTTCTTCATCAAGATGTGGGCCATCCTCTTCGACCGCATCGAGCGTGGCCAGTTTCGGGTGCAGGGTTTGCACGCCGAGACCATAGGCGCCACCCGGCGACTGCTGTCAGTGGTGATCTGGCTGTTTGCCCTGACGGTGGCCTACCCCTATCTGCCGGGTGCGGATTCCGATGCCTTCAAGGGGATCAGCGTCTTCTTCGGTCTGATGGTGACACTGGGATCGGCCGGTATCATGAACCATGCCATGAGCGGCCTGGTGCTCATTTACTCCCGCGCACTGCGGCCAGGGGATCTGGTGCAGATCGGCGAGGTGGAGGGGATGGTGAGCGAGCTCAATGCCCTCTCGACCAAGCTGGTGACGCGACAGGATCACGAGGTCACGCTGCCCAATGCGGTGGTGGTGGGGGGCAAGGTGGTGAACCTGACACGGCTGGCGGGCGAGAAGGGGGTGGTCCTGTTGACCAAGGTGACCATCGGTTATGACACCCCCTGGCGTCAGGTACATGCCATGCTGGAGCTGGCCGCGCGGCGCTGCACCCGGCTCAATCAGGATGAAGCTCCCCTGGTGCGGCAGTTGAATCTGCAGGATTGGTATGTGGAGTACGAGTTGCAGGTGAGGATGAAGGCAAGCGAACTCCCTGCGGTGGTCAAGACGGAACTCCATGGCCATATTCAGGATGTATTCAACGAGTTCGGGGTGCAGATCATGTCCCCCAACTTCATTGCCCAGCCGGAGCAGGCTGTGCTGGTGGCCAGGGAGCAGTGGTATCAGGCGCCGGCCCGGGCGCCCGATCCCGCCGAGCCCCCCGTCAGGGAGTGACCACGAAAAGCAGAGGCCCGGCAGCAATGCCGGGCCTCTTGTCATGAAGAGAAGCTGACGCCTCAGTTCTCCTTGGCCTCTCTCAGTTGGGAGGGCCTGAATTTCACCAGGAAGGCGAGGGTGATGAGGGCGGTGCTCACCAGACCGATGATGGTGGAAACATTCATCTCGAGGCCGAAACCGATGGGGGCGTTGGCCAGGTAGGTGATGACCACTGCGGTCATGAAGATGGCGGGAATGGTGCATACCCAGTGCAGCTTGCCTTCCTTGATGAGGTAGGCGGCCGCAGCCCACAGCATGATGACGGCGGTGGTCTGGTTGGCCCAGCCGAAGTAGCGCCAGATCACCCCGAACTCGGCCTTGGAGATGATGAAACCAAGGATGAACATGGGGATGGCGATGAGCAGACGCTTGGCCATGGGCTTCTGGGTCAGGTTCAGGAAGTCCGCCACGATGAGGCGGGCGCTGCGAAACGCGGTGTCACCGGAGGTGATGGGCAGGATCACCACGCCGAGGATCGCCAGGATGCCGCCCACGGTACCGAGCAGGCTGGTGGAGACTTCGTGCACCACGGCAGAGGGGCCGCCGCTGGCCAGGGTGGCGTTGAGTGCCTCGGTGCTGTCGTAGAAGGAGAGACCCAGGGTGCACCAGATGAGGGCGATGATCCCTTCCCCTATCATGGCTCCGTAGAAGATGAAGCGACCGGAGCTCTCGTTCTGCATGCAGCGCGCCATCAGCGGGGACTGGGTGGCGTGGAAACCGGAGACGGCACCACAGGCGATGGTGATGAACAGCAGCGGCCAGAGCGGCAGGTCCGTCGGGTGCAGGTTGGAGAAGTCCATCCCTGTGTTGTAGAAGCCCTTGCCGGAGACGATGAGGCCGATGATGAGGCCGACCGACATGAAGACCAGCAGCGCACCGAAGATGGGGTAGAAGCGGCCGATGATCTTGTCGATGGGGACGATGGTCGCGAGGATGTAGTAGGCGAAGATGGCCGCAATCCAGTAGACCAGATCGGTGGAGGTGAGGTTGGCGAGCAGGCCCGCCGGGCTCAGGACGAAGACCACGCCCACCAGCATCAGGAGCACCACGGCAAAGAGGTTCATGAAGTGCTTGGCGGCGGTGCCCAGGTGCTCACCGACCACGGTCGGCACCGAGGCGCCCCTGGCGCGTACCGACAGCATGCCGGAGAAATAGTCGTGGACCGCACCGGCGAAGATGCAGCCAAAGACGATCCAGAGCATGGCGACCGGACCATAGAGGGCACCCAGGATGGGGCCGAAGATGGGGCCGACGCCTGCGATGTTGAGCAGTTGAACCAGGTAGACCTTCTTGTCCGACATGGGGACATAGTCCACCCCGTCCGCCATGGTGATGGCGGGGGTCTTCAACTCGGGTTTGGGCCCGAATATCCGTTCGATGAATTTGCCGTATATGAAGTAGCCGGCTATCAACAAGCCGACACAGAGGAAGAACCAGATCATTGCTACGCTCCTGCTTTGTTATTTTTTGGTGTGCGCAGCCAGTGTAGGGGGGGACTTCTGTTAACGGCAGGTGAGAGGGGGTGAGCGGCGACATGGCGACCCGAGCGGTTGTCCGCTGTGATCCGGCGCACATCGCGCCCTGTTTTATTCCAGTCCCAGCTCGTCTTTTAGCTCCTTGAGGTAGCGGCGGCTGACCGGTACCCGGGCCCCGCTCGGGGTCACGATCTCCGCCAGCTGATTCTCCAGCAAACGGATTTCGAAGATGGCGGCCGGGGCCACCAGATACTGGCGGTGACAGCGCAGCAGCGGGGTCTTCTCCTCGAGGGACTTGAGGGTGAGCTGGGTGTGAAACAGCTCGCCCTGGCAGGCGACATGGACGCCGCCGAGATCGGAGAAGGCGTACTCCACCTGGGAGGTTGGGAGCAGCCGCACCCGGTTGTGCAGGTATCCGGGGATATGGTGGATGGTCGGGGCCAGGGTTCCGACCGGTTGCGGGGTGATGTCCTGCCTGAGCCGCGCCAGGGTCTTGGCGAGGCGCGCCGGCTCCACCGGCTTGAGCAGGTAATCGAAGGCGTTCTCCTCGAACGCCTGGATGGCGTAGTCGTCGAACGCGGTGACAAAGACGATGCGGGGCAGGGGATCGAGCATGGCCACCAGCTCCATGCCGCTGAGTTTGGGCATCTGGATATCGAGAAACACCACATCCGGCTTGAGTTGCTGGATGAGGCCGAGCGCCTCGATGGCGTTGCCCGCCATGCCCAGGATCTCGATGTCGGGATCGCTGGCCAGCAGCTCTGCCAGCTCCTCGCGGGCATAGGGCTCGTCATCGACGATCAGGGTGCGGATCATGTCATCTCCTTGGCGGTGGTGCGGGGTTGTCGTGGGAGTGTCAGGGAGACCCGGGTCCATTGCTCCGGCTCCCACTGGACGTCAATGCCATAGCGCTCGCCAAAGGCGCTCTTGAGGCGCTTGTCCACCAGGCTCATCCCCAGGCCATCCCCCTGGCCGGATGGCTGCCAGGCCCCGGCGTTGTCTTCGACGCAAAGGGTGATCGCCTCGGGGGTTTCCCTCGCGAAGAGGCGAAGTCGCCCCTCTCCCAGCAGGGAGCAGATGCCGTGCTTGATGGCATTCTCGATGAGGGGCTGCAGGGTGAAGCTCGGCAGTTGCACCTCGGCAAGGTGGGGCGGGATCTCGTTGATGACGGTAAGCCGCTCGCCAAAGCGGGCCTGCTCTATCTCCAGGTAGGAGAGGCAGTGCTCCTGCTCCTCACGCAGCGTGGTCAGGCCGCTCTGGCGCTTGAGGTTGTTGCGAAAGAAGCGGGAGAGGTGCAGCAGCAGCTCCCGTGCCCGTCCCGGATCGCGGCGGGTAATGGCGCTGATGGTGTTGAGGGTGTTGAACAGGAAGTGGGGGTTTATCTGTGCCTGCACCAGCTTGAGCTCGGATTGCACCAGCAGGCGCTGCTGCTGCTCCAGGCGGCCTGCCAGCAGCTGCTGGGACAACAGGTTGGCGATCCCTTCTCCCAGGGTGTGATTGATCTTGAGGAAGAGCCGCTTCTTGGGCTCATAGAGTTTGATGGTGCCGATCACTCCCTCGTCACCCTGCAGGGGGATCACCAGCACGGAGCCGAGCTGGCACTGGGGGGAGATGCTGCAACGATAGGGCTGGCTGTTGCCATCGGCGAACAGCACCTTGTTCTGGGCGATGGCTTGCAGGGTGATCGCCGAGGTGATGGGGGTGCCCGGCTTGTGGTGATCTTCTCCGGTGCCTATGAAGGCGAGGATCTTGTCGGTGTCCGTGATGGCGACGGCGCCGACGCCGGTCTCTTCCTGAACGATATGGGCTATCTTGCCGCTGGCCTCCGGAGTGAACCCCTGGCTCATGATGCCGACGGTACGGTTGGCGATGGTGAGCGCCTTGGCGGAGAAGACCCGGGAGAACTTTTCGTACATCCGCTGCTGGTCGCGGATCATGCTGATGAAGAGCGCCGCCCCGCAGGAGTTGGCGAGGATCATGGGGGTGGCGATGGTGCGCACCAGCAGCAGGGACTTGTCGAAGGGGGTGGCAACCAGCAGGATGATCACCATCTGCATGATCTCGGCCACGAAAGTGGTAAAGAAGGCGACCCTGGGGGCAAAGAGGTCATTGACCCTGCCTGCCCGCATCAGCCGCCAGTGCACCAGCCCCCCCAGCAAGCCTTCGCAGGTGGTGGAGATGGCGCAGGCGAGATCGGTGAACCCCCCCAGGGTATAGCGGTGCAGGCCGCCGGTCAGCCCTACCAGGCATCCCACCAGGGGGCCACCCAGTAGTCCCCCCAGTACGGCACCGACCGCCCGGGTGTTGGCGATGGCGTCATCGATGTCGAGGCCCACATAGGTTCCCAGGATGCAAAAGCAGGAGAAGATGACATAGATGAGCACCTTGTGGGGCAGCCTGACGGAGTAGTTGGCCAGGGGACGCAACAGGGGGCTTTTGGAAAAAAGGTAGGCGATGACCAGGCTGACGCTCATCTGCTGGAGCAGAGAGAGGACTAGTTGCATAAAAAAGCTTCCTCAAACACCACGCCGGAGCCGGGCGTTGTCATGACGCAGGGTGAGCCTGAGCCCGTCTTGATGCGGGCTGCGGGCTGAACGCTGCGGCAGTTTGCCAGAATGGAAAAATAAAACCATATAAAATCAGCACGTTAAATTGATATTTGTGTAATCGGTGCCCGCTTGATATTGCTGATGCGAGCATGAAGGTATCCACCGGATACACCACACGGATGTGGCATGCTCCGCCCGGCCATCGGCTGGGCGTTTTTTATCCAGCTCCAATGGTGGACGATTTCGAGGGGACCTGAGCAATTATTCAGGTTTGTCCAATGAGTTATCCCCAGCTTCTGGGGATAACTCAGAAGGCGAAATAGTAACAGACCCGCCGACCCAGACCGAAAAAGGCGCGTTGCGCGTCGTCCAGCTCTTCCTGTCTGAGGGTGGCGACGATGCTTCGCGCATCTTCCCGCAGATCGATCATGGCCACCCCTTCCGGCCGCTGCCCCTTGAGGTAGGGCAGCACCTTGGGTCTGAGGGGCATGCTGGGCTCGGTGGAGAGCACCAGGGCCAGGGCATCGTCATCCAGGCGCACCAGGGAACCCGGTGGATAGACCCCCAGCACCTTTATCAGCAACCTGACCTGGGTTTGCTCGAACTTCTTCTGGGAGAGCTTGTAGAGCTGGCCGATCACCTGGCTGGGCCCCGGCGGGTTGAGGCCGCTGCGCGGGTGAAGCAGCTCGTCATAGTGATCCACCAGCCCGATGAGGCGGGCGAGGGGGGGGATCTTGTCGCCCTTGATCCCGAGGGGAAAACCGCTGCCATCGAGGCGTTCGTGATGCAGGTAGGCGACCTCGCGGATCCTGGGTTCGAAAGCCTGCAACTGGTTGAGCATCTCCAGTCCGTACTGGGGGTGCATGTTGAGGAAATTCTGCTCCGCCTTGCTGAGCTCCCCACGCTTCTGGATGATCTGGCTCGGGATCCTGAGCTCGCCGATGTCGTGGATCAGGCCCGCCAGACCGGTCTCCTCGATCTCGACGGGATTCATGCCAAGCTCCCGTGCCATCAGCATGGCGATGAAGGCCACGCTCAGGCTGTGTTGCAGCAGGGTATCCGTGTTCTGGCTGCGGATGAGGTGCAGACCGAGCGGCCCCTGGTGTTCTGCCAGACGGGCGGCGGTGCTGCGCACTATCTGCGCAGTATTGGCCAGGCCTTCGTCCGGTTTGAGGTTGAGGGCGCCAAGGGCGTCGCGAAGATCTGACAGGGATTGACCGAACGCCTTGTCCGCGATGCGAAGGGAGCGCCTGAACGCCTTTTCGTCGAAGGTGGGGCCCTCAGAAGAGGGGGCGGTATCCCCGGTGTCGCTCATCTCAAGAGAGGGAACGGGTTCGGCCCGCAGCAGGGGCTCTACCGGCAGATCGCTCTTGTCGGGATCCACCATCAGCAGGGTCAGGTCGAGGTGGCGGATGATGTCGAGCTGCTGCTGGTCCTTGATTTTGAAGGCGTTGAACATGAAAGGGTGGCTCGTCCATCCCGTGGGAAGATGGATGTAGTGGCCGACTCTCAACTGCTCGATAGAGGCCTGTATCAGCGCCATGGACTAGCTCTTCTGTCGAATTTGCCTATCAACAAGCTAGCAAAATTAAACAGATAGACAAACAAAAAAGCCCGCGCATGTGCGCGGGCTCTTGTCATCCGTGGCGTTTATCAGGCCTTGGATTTTTTCTTGTTGTCCACCTTGGTGTCGACCTTGGCTGCAACCGGGGCGGCAGCAGGGGCTTCCTCGATGAAGGGACGGCCGTAGTAGGTGTCCATCAGGATGGCTTTCAGCTCGGTGATCAGCGGGTAGCGCGGGTTGGCGCCGGTGCACTGGTCATCGAAGGCTTCCAGGGCCAGCTGGTCTACCTTGGCCAGGAAGTCCGCTTCGTTCACGCCGGCTTCGCGGATGGAGGCCGGGATCCCCAGGGTGGCCTTCAGCTCGTCCAGCCAGGTCAGCAGCTTCTCGATCTTGGCGGCGGTACGGTCACCGGCAGCGGTCAGGCCCAGGTGGTCAGCCACTTCGGCGTAGCGACGGCGAGCCTGCGGACGGTCGTACTGGGAGAACGCGGTCTGCTTGGTCGGGTTGTCGTTCGCGTTGTAGCGGATGACGTTGCTGATCAGCAGGGCGTTGGCCAGGCCGTGCGGAATGTGGAACTCGGCACCCAGTTTGTGAGCCATGGAGTGGCACACACCCAGGAAGGCGTTGGCGAACGCGATACCGGCGATGGTGGCGGCGTTGTGCACCTTCTCGCGGGCAACCGGGTCGTTGGCGCCGTTGATGTAGCTGGAGGGCAGGTAGTCCTTCAGCAGTTTCAGGGCTTGCAGCGCCTGACCGTCGGAGTATTCGTTGGCCAGCACGGAGACATAGGCTTCCATGGCGTGGGTCACGGCGTCGATACCACCGAAGGCACACAGGGATTTGGGCATGCCCATCACCAGGTTGGCATCCACGATGGCCATGTTCGGGGTCAGCTCGTAGTCGGCCAGCGGGTACTTCATGCCGGTGGCGTCGTCGGTCACGACCGCAAACGGGGTCACTTCAGAACCGGTACCGGACGTGGTGGTGATACAGACCAGTTCGGCCTTAACGCCCATTTTCGGGAACTTGTAGATACGCTTGCGGATGTCCATGAAGCGCATGGCCAGGTCTTCGAACGCGGTGTCCGGGTGCTCGTACATGACCCACATGATCTTGGCGGCATCCATGGGTGAACCACCACCCAGGGCGACGATCACGTCCGGCTTGAAGGAGTTGGCCATCTCGGCGCCCTTGCGGACCACGGACAGGGTGGGGTCGGCTTCCACTTCGTAGAAGATCTCCACTTCCATGTTCAGCTTCTTGAGCAGGCGAACCACTTCATCGGCATAGCCGTTGTTGAACAGGAAGCGGTCGGTCACCACCATGGCGCGCTTCTTGCCTTCCAGGTCGCCCAGGGCGATCGGCAGGGAACCACGACGGAAGTAGATGGATTTCGGAAGTTTGTGCCACAGCATATTTTCTGCCCGTTTTGCGACTGTCTTCTTGTTGATCAAGTGCTTGGGACCGACGTTCTCGGAGATGGAGTTACCACTCCAGGAGCCGCAACCCAGGGTCAGGGACGGGGCCAGCGCGAAGTTGTACAGGTCACCGATCCCACCCTGGGTGGAGGGGGTGTTGATGAGGATACGGGCGGTCTTCATCTTGTCGCCGAAGTACTTGATGCGGTCGGCATTGCGATCCTGGTCGGTATAGAGACCGGAGGTGTGGCCGATACCACCGATGTTGACCATGTCGCAGGCCATTTCGACGGCTTCTTCGAAGTTCTTGGCACGGAACATACCCAGCGTCGGGGAGAGTTTTTCGTGAGCGAACTCGTCTTCCGCGCAGAGTTCCAGACCTTCACCGATGAGGATCTTGGTGGTGGCAGGCACGGTCACACCGGCCATGGCGGCGATCTTGGTGGCCGGCTGGCCCACAATGTCGGCGTTCAGGGCGCCGTTGATCAGCAGCACTTTACGCACCTTGTCCGCTTCGTCCTTGGAGAGGATGTAGCCGGCGTGGGTCGCGAAACGCTCCTTGACCTGGTTGTAGATGGAGTCGACCACGATGACAGCCTGCTCGGAGGCACAGACCACGCCGTTGTCGAAGGTCTTGGACATCAGGATGGAGGCGACGGCACGCTTCACGTCGGCGGTTTCGTCGATGACGATGGGCACGTTGCCCGCACCCACACCGATGGCGGGTTTGCCGGAGGAGTAGGCGGCCTTCACCATGCCCGGGCCACCGGTGGCCAGGATCAGGTTGATGTCGTCGTGACGCATCAGGGCATTGGAGAGTTCGACGGAGGGTTGATCAATCCAGCCGATGATGTCTTTCGGCGCACCGGCAGCCACGGCTGCATCCAGTACCAGCTTGGCAGCGGTATTGGTGGAGTTCTTGGCGCGGGGGTGCGGGGAGAAGATGATGGCATTGCGGGTCTTCAGGGAGATGAGGGCCTTGAAGATCGCAGTGGAAGTCGGGTTGGTGGTCGGTACGATACCGCAGATGATGCCTACCGGCTCGGCGATGGTGATGGTGCCCATCTCGTCGTCCTGGCTCAGGATGCCGCAGGTCTTTTCATCTTTATAGGCGTTGTAGATGTATTCGGAGGCGAAGTGGTTTTTGATAACCTTGTCTTCGATGATACCCATACCGGATTCAGCCACGGCCATCTGGGCCAGGGGGATACGGGCGTTGCTGGCGGCCAGGGCGGCGGCACGGAAGACCTTGTCTACCTGCTCTTGCGAGAAGCTGGCGAATTGACGCTGTGCTTCTTTGACGCGGGCAACCAGTGCATCCAGTTCAGCCAAATTGGTTACTGCCATGTTTATCTCCTGATGATTTGAAAACTGTTTAGTAAGACCTTGGCAATGCCCGGCAATTATAGCCACCTTGTCAAGGCGAGAATCACCATAACGGGGTATTTACATGCCTTAGTAAACTGTTTTATGGCTCGATTATAGGGTCGGGATGTGTCAGAAAAGATTGATCTGGATCATATGTAACAAAAGAACAAAAGAAATTTTGTTTCACCCCTTGTCGCACCACTATGTTACGGGAGTGTGTCATCCTTTCTTGGCACCACGAGCTGCTGTCATGCGCCCTTGGAATATCTGCTCAGGGAAGGGGATCCGATGAATTCTCGCCTTGGCCGGGATGGGGGGAGGCGGTATCGCCGTGATGGTGGCAGAACGTCCACTCCCCTGACGTTTCATTTATGTTGAGAAAGGGGTTGTTGTTTTCATCCAGTCGCCCTGGCGAAACAGCACATCTGGCGGTGGCAGGGAGCGTGTCACCTCTTCACAGCCGGCCCCACTGGCGCCGCACCAGGGTGAGAAAGGCCAAAAATCGGGGTCACAGGAGCGGGTGGGGGCGGCAAGCAGGCGTGGTGAGAAGCAAGGGTGCCATTTGCCGAAAATATCGTTTCTTGGCTGAGGGTTGATATAACGCGCTGCCATGGCACCCGGCGATGTTAATGGCGACCTCTCTCCCTTAACAACCCGATATGTTGAATTTTTTCGATACATTAGCGGAACTAACTGAAAAGCCCCGGTAAGGGTGCAATGCTGTTCACTTAAGAGAATTTGAGTTCCAGTCCACGTAGTATCAGGGCTAAAAAATGAGGGAGGCATGATGCCTCCCTCTTTCTATTGCAAGCCACGCTGGATAAAGGCTGAAGGAACATCGACTGGAAACAGCCTTGCTCCCCCAACTCAAGTCGCATTTATGAATAATTAGTCAAAAATGTGCTTATCTGAACAGCATTGCGGTAAGGGTGAGATTATTTGATTGGAGAAGGGAAAAGCCATGGTGTAAATTTACGCGCAGTTTGGGGGCTGGCCCCTTGTGGCTCGTATTGGTTCTGGATGGCGCCTATGGCAGCAATAGACTTCTCTTTATACCTGAAATTTTTCGTCGGCCTGTTCGCGATCATCAACCCGCTGGGTCTGTTGCCGGTCTTTGTGAGCCTGACGGGCCACATGTCGCCGGAGGATCGACGCAAGACCAACACCACCGCCCACATTGCCGTGATGATCATCCTGATGGTCTCCATGTGCATGGGACAGCTCATCCTCGACAGTTTCGGCATCTCCCTGGCGTCGTTTCGCATTGCCGGTGGCTCGCTGATCACCCTGATCGCCTGGTCCATGCTGCAGGGCAAGCTGGGGGAGGTGAAGCACAACAAGCAGGAGAAGGGTGAACTGGCTGCGCGTGAATCTATTGCCGTGGTGCCCCTGGCACTGCCGCTGATGGCCGGACCCGGTGCCATCTCCTCTTCCATCGTCTATGCCAGCCAGAAGACCCTGCCCCAGATGGCCGGCATGTTCATGGTGGTGGTGGCGTTTGCCTGCTGTTCCTGGCTCATCTTCCGGGCTGCTCCCCTGCTGTTCAAGCTGATGGGCAACACCGGCATCAACGTGGTGACCCGTATCATGGGTCTCATCATGATGTCCCTTGGCATCGAGATCATCGTGGCGGGCATCAAGGGAGTCTTCCCCGGTCTGGTGTGAGCCAGGTCCGTTTTTGTCGGAGCCGGTCCTTGTGACCGGCTTTTTATTGTTTCTTTTTTGTTGGTCATTTCCTAGAATCGAGCGGCCTTGTACGAAAAACGACCACCTCGGGATATTTAAATGCTGAATAAATGGTTTTAAGTTGTTTTTTTGACCATGAAAGAGGCCTGTTCCTGATGATATCTATTGCATTATCAGAATTGTCAGGGAATTATGCGGGCAGCGAGGTGTTTGTCTCGTGGATAACAAATGCATGGAATGTTCTTGTTGGAGTATGGAAATGACTCATAGAAAAACAATTATTAATACCCTTTTATTGACTGCACTTTTCGGTGGCGCCACCCTGGCTCACGCCGCCGATGTCCCCGCCGGTACCAAGCTTGCTCCCGAGCAAACCCTGGTGAAAGGCAATGGTTCCGAACCCGCCACCCTGGATCCCCAGAAAGTGGAAGGTACCCCCGAATCCAACGTATTGCGTGACCTGTTCGAAGGTCTCGTCTCCTCCGGCCCCAAGGGTGAAACCCTGCCTGGCGTCGCCGAGTCCTGGGAAACCAAGGACAACAAACATTACGTGTTCCACCTGCGCAAGGATGCCAAGTGGTCCAACGGGGATCCCGTCACCGCTCATGACTTCGTCTTTGCCTTCCAGCGCGCGGTGGATCCCAAGACGGCCTCTCCTTACTCCTGGTACATGGAGATCCCGACCATCATCAATGCCTCCGACATCATCGCGGGCAAGAAGCCGGCCGACACCCTGGGCGTGAAGGCGGTGGACGATCACACCTTCGAGGTGCAGCTGGAGAAGGCGGTGCCTTACTTCGTCAGCATGCTCTCCCACACCACCACCTATCCGGTCCCGAAGAAGGTGATCGAGAAGTTCGGTGACAAGTGGACCCAGCCCGGCAACATGGTATCCAACGGCGCCTACGTGCTGAAGGACTGGGTGGTCAACGAGCGCGTCGACGTCGAGCGCAACCCCAACTACTGGAACAACGGCAAGACCGTCATCAACAAGGTGACCTACCTGCCCATCCAGTCCACCAACGCCGAGCTGAACCGCTATCTGGCTGGCGAAGTGGATCTGACCTACAACATGCCCATCGAACGCTTCAAGCAGATGAAGAAAGAGCTGCCGGACGAAGTGAAGGTGAGCGGCTATGTGGGCACCTACTACTACACCTTCAACACCAAGCGCAAACCTTATGACGACGTGCGGGTGCGTACTGCACTCACCTACGCCATCGATCGCGACGTGATCGCCGACAAGGTGATGGGCAAGGGTGAGACCCCGGGTTATGCCCTGGTGCCCGACTTCGTGGACGGCTTCAAGCCGGTGGCACCATCCTGGTCCAAGCTGACCCAGGCAGAGCGCGATGCCAAGGCGAAAGAGCTGCTGACCGAAGCCGGTTACGGCCCGGGCAACCCGCTCAAGTTCGAGCTGCTCTACAACACCGACGACAACCACAAGAAGGTGGCCGTGGCCGTCGCCTCCATGTGGAAGAAGCTCGGCGTGCAGGTGAGCCTGGTGAACCAGGAGTGGAAGACCTATCTGGAGACGCTCAAGCAAGGTCAGTTTGATGTGGCCCGTCGTGGCTGGATTGCCGACTACAACGAAGCCTCCTCCATGCTGGATCTGATGCAGACCACTCACGGCAACAACGACGGCAAATACTCCAACCCGACGTTCGACAAGCTGATGAGCGAGTCCCGCAACCAGGTGGATGCCGAGGCGCGCAACAAGCTCTATGTCCAGGCCGAAGAGATCCTGGCCAAGGACATGCCGATCGCCCCCATCTATCAGTACGTGACCTCCCGTATGGTCAAGCCCTACGTGGGCGGCTACCCGGCCAACCCGCTGGACAACATCTACAGCAAAGACATGTACATCGTTGCTCACTGAGTAAAGAAACAAGTCGCATAACAAGCAGGGCCCGCCAGACGGCGGGCCTTTATTACAACCGCGACCCTTTGGAAGCAGTACAGGACAGGAAATGTCTATGTTGAAATTCATCCTTAAACGTCTATTGGAAGCGATCCCGACTCTGCTGGTCTTGATCACCGTCTCCTTCTTCATGATGCGCTTCGCCCCGGGCAACCCCTTCACCAGCGAACGCGCCCTGCCGCCGGAAGTGCTGGCCAACATCGAAGCCAAATATGGCCTGGACAAGCCCATCGGCATACAATACCTCACTTACCTCGGCAATCTGGTCCAGGGGGATCTGGGGCCCTCCTTCAAATACAAGGACTTCACCGTCAATGATCTGGTGAGCCAGGCCCTGCCTGTCTCCGCCAAGATAGGCTCGGTCGCCTTCCTGCTGGCGGTGACCCTGGGGGTCACCTTCGGCACCATTGCGGCCCTGAAACAGAACACCCTCATCGACTACCTGTTGATGTCGTCGGCCATGGCCGGGGTGGTGATACCCGGCTTCGTGCTGGCACCGCTGCTAGTGCTCTTCTTCAGTATCTATCTGGGCTGGTTCCCGGCGGGAGGCTGGCAGGGGGGCGGCGCCCAGTTCATGGTACTGCCGGTGTTCGGCATGATGATGTACTACATCTCGGCCATCTCCCGCATCATGCGCGGCAGCATGATCGAGACCATGAACTCCAACTTCATCCGTACCGCCCGCGCCAAGGGGCTGCCCCTGCGCCACATCATCCTCAAGCACGCGCTGCGCCCGGCCATGCTGCCGGTGGTCTCCTACCTGGGACCGGCCTTCGTGGGCATCATCACCGGCTCCGTGGTCATCGAGACCATCTTCGGCCTGCCGGGGATTGGCCAGCTGTTCGTCAACGGTGCCCTCAACCGTGATTACTCCATGGTGCTCGGTCTGACCATTCTGGTCGGCGCCCTCACCATCACCTTTAACGCCGTGGTCGATATTCTCTATGCCGTCATCGATCCCAAGATCCGTTACTAAGCCGGGAGTTCATCATGGTAGTCACAACTGAAAAGCGCGAAGCCGTCGAGGCGTTCGCCCAGAAAGTGGAAGTGGTGGAAGGACGCTCCCTGTGGAAGGATGCCCGTCGCCGTTTCCTGCGCAACAAGGCGGCCCTGACCAGCCTCATCATCCTGACCATCATCGGTCTGGCGGTGATCGTGGGGCCCCACCTGTCCCAGTACACGTTCGATGACCCGGACTGGGGGGCCATGCAGAGTGCCCCGGACATGGAGACCGGCCACTGGTTCGGCACCGACAGCCTGGGGCGCGACCTGTTCGTGCGTACCCTGCTCGGCGGACGCATCTCCCTGATGGTCGGCATCATGGGGGCCCTGGTGGCCGTCATCATCGGCACCCTCTATGGCGCCGCGTCAGGCTTTATCGGCGGTCGCGTCGACAGCCTGATGATGCGCGTGCTTGAGATCCTCAACGCCTTCCCCTTCATGTTCTTCGTGATCATGCTGGTGACCTTCTTTGGTCGCAACCTGGCCCTCATCTTCCTCGCCATCGGCGCGGTGAGCTGGCTCGACATGGCGCGGATCGTGCGCGGCCAGACCCTGAGTCTCAAGAGCAAGGAGTTCATCGAGGCGGCCCACGTCTGCGGCGTCTCCAAGTGGAAGATCATCACCCGTCATATTGTGCCCAACGTGCTCGGCATAGTGGCGGTTTACGCCACCCTGCTGGTGCCGGGGATGATCATGTTCGAATCCTTCCTGAGCTTCCTGGGTCTGGGCGTGCAAGAGCCCATGACCAGCTGGGGCGCCCTGCTGGATGAAGGCTCCAAGTCGATGGAAGTGGCCATCTGGCAACTCCTGTTCCCCGCCGGTTTCATGGTGGTGACCCTGTTCTGCTTCAACTTCCTCGGGGATGGTCTGCGTGATGCCCTGGATCCCAAGGATCGCTGATACCCAGGGACCGGCAAGACGCCAAGGGGCCATCAGACCCGTTCAGGGAACGCACCGCGTTCACCACGGGCAGGCCCCCATCACGACAGCGCGATAAGGAGTACTGAGATGAAATTACTGGATGTGAAAGATCTGCGGGTCGAGTTCAAGACCCCGGACGGCAATGTGGTGGCCGTCAACGACCTCAACTTTTCTCTTTCTGCTGGCGAAACCCTGGGGATCGTCGGGGAGTCAGGCTCAGGCAAGTCCCAGACGGCCTTTGCCATCATGGGGCTGCTCGCCAAGAACGGTGTCATCACCGGCTCGGCCAAATTTCAGGGGGACGAGATCCTGAATCTGCCGGAGCACAAGCTCAACAAGATCCGCTCCGAGAAGATCGCCATGATCTTCCAGGACCCCATGACGTCGCTCAACCCCTACATGAAGGTCAAGGATCAGCTGATGGAAGTGCTGATGCTGCACAAGGGGATGACCAAGGCTGCCGCCTTCGAGGAGTCGGTGCGCATGCTGGATGCGGTGAAGATCCCCGAGTCGCGCAAGCGGATGAACATGTACCCCCACGAATTCTCCGGCGGCATGCGCCAGCGGGTGATGATCGCCATGGCGCTCCTGTGCCGGCCGCAGCTGCTCATCGCTGACGAGCCGACCACGGCGCTGGACGTGACGGTACAGGCCCAGATCATGACCCTGATGAACGAGCTCAAGCGCGAGTTCAACACCGCCATCATCATGATCACCCACGATCTTGGCGTCGTGGCCGGCATCTGCGACAAGGTGCTGGTGATGTACGCAGGCCGGACCATGGAGTACGGCCGGGTCAACGATATTTTCTATCGCCCGAGCCACCCCTATACCGAAGGCTTGCTGCGCGCCATTCCCCGCCTAGACACCGAAGGGGAAGAGCTGCCCACCATTCCGGGCAATCCGCCCAACCTGCTGCGTTTGCCCACCGGCTGTCCCTTCCAGGAGCGCTGCCACCGGGTGAGCGAGATTTGCGGCAAGCAGTCGCCAGTTCTGACGCCGTTCAACGACGGCCGGGAGCGGGCCTGCCATTGGGTGTCTGATGCCATCAATGCCAAGGAGGTGAGCGTATGAATGCTGTTATATGCGGCCAGCAATCCTCCAAGCTCCTGACGCCGTTCAACGACGGCCGGGAGCGGGCGTGCCACTGGGTATCGGATGCCATGATCAAGGGAGTGAACTAAATGGGTACTGACAAGAAACTGCTGCTGGAAGTGTCCGACCTCAAGGTTCACTTCCATATCAAGAGTGACAAGGCCTGGCCCTGGGCCAAGCCCTCCGCCCTGAAGGCGGTGGACGGGGTGACCCTGCGCCTCTACGAAGGGGAGACCCTGGGCGTCGTGGGGGAGTCCGGTTGCGGCAAATCCACCTTCGCCCGTGCCCTCATCGGCCTGGTACCGGCCACCGACGGCAAGGTGGTGTGGCTTGGGCAGGACTTGACCAAGCTCGAGCAGAACGCCCTGCGGGAGAAGCGCAAGGAGATCCAGATGATCTTCCAGGACCCGCTGGCCTCCCTGAACCCCCGCATGACCATAGGGGACATCATCGCCGAGCCCCTCATCACCTTCTACCCGACCCTGCCAAGGGAAGAGGTGAAGGAGAAGGTGCGCGCCATGATGACCAAGGTGGGTCTGTTGCCGAACCTGGTGAACCGTTACCCCCATGAGTTCTCCGGCGGCCAGTGCCAGCGCATCGGCATCGCCCGGGCGCTCATCCTCGAGCCCAAGATGATCATCTGTGACGAGCCGGTCTCGGCGCTGGATGTCTCCATCCAGGCTCAGGTGGTGAACCTGCTCAAATCCCTGCAAAAGGAGATGGGGCTCTCCCTCATCTTCATCGCCCACGACCTCTCAGTGGTCAAACACATCTCCGATCGGGTGCTGGTGATGTACCTGGGCAACGCGGTGGAGCTCGGGACCGGCAAGGAGATCTTCGCCAATCCCCTGCACCCCTATACCAAGGCGCTGATGTCGGCGGTCCCCATCCCGGATCCGGATCTGGAGCGCAGCAAGGTCATTCAGATCCTGGAAGGGGACTTGCCATCCCCCATGAATCCGCCCTCCGGCTGCGTGTTCCGCACCCGCTGCCCGGTGGCTGGCCCGGAGTGCGCCAAGACCCGGCCACAGCTCGAGGGCAACTTCGACCACGCGGTTTCCTGTCTCAAGGTGGATCCGCTCTGAGAACCTGTTAACGATCTTGCTGCGAGGCCGTGATCAAGGCTCATGCGCTGTTCGGAATCCTCATGTATTCATATACATTCCGGTTCCTGCGCTGCTCTTTACCTTGTTGACGACCTCTCGCGACAGCTCGTAAACAGGTTTTAAGGAGAACCGTATCGAGAAGGGCGCGTGCTGGCGCCCTTTTTATTGCATGGGGGATAAGATGCCTCTTGGCGCCAGCGGTTGTCGCTGCTACTATCCGCCGCACAAGGGGAGTAACTTCTCGCCGGTTTGTCGTCATTACGGTGCACCCATATCCTGCAGTGCACCCGGCAGCCGGGCAGTTGACGCAAGTCGGCTGTAAGTGAGACCTTGCCGAGAGGCAAGGTGTATCTGCTCCAAACGCGAACCCACTGCCTCCCGGCCGTGGGTTTTGTCGTTTTGGGAGAAGTGAAAATGGGTGAATGGTGGATGTGGACCGGTTTCTTCAGCATAGTGCTGGTCCTGTTGTGGATTGATATCCGCTTTGTCGGTGGCGGCAAGGCGCACAAGGTGTCGCTGAAAGAGGCGGGCATCTGGTCTCTCATCTGGGTCAGCGTGGCGCTCCTGTTCAACCTGGCCATCTGGCTCTGGCTGGATCACAGTGCCGGGCGCGAAATCGCGAACCAGAAGGGGCTGGAGTTTCTCACCGGCTACCTCATCGAAAAGGCACTGGCGGTGGACAACGTCTTCGTCTGGCTGATGCTGTTTGGCTACTTCGCCATCCCGGCGGAGCTGCAGCGCCGGGTCCTGCTCTACGGGGTGCTGGGGGCCATCGTGATGCGCGCCGGCATGGTGTTCGCGGGCAGCTGGCTCATCGAGCAGTTCCACTGGATCCTCTACCTGTTCGGGGCCTTCCTGCTGCTGACCGGTGCCAAGATGCTGTGGGCGGCCGACAAGGAGCCGGATCTCGAGAACAATGCCCTGCTCGGCTGGATGCGTCGTCGCTTCAAGGTGACCGAGACGCTGGAGGGAGAGAAGTTCTTCGTCTGGCGTGACGGTGTGCGCTACGCGACCCCGCTGCTGCTCATCCTGGTGCTGGTGGAGGTGAGCGACCTCATCTTCGCGGTGGACAGTATCCCGGCCATCTTCGCGGTGACCACGGATCCCTTCATCGTGCTCACCTCCAACATCTTCGCCATCATGGGGCTGCGCGCCATGTACTTCCTGCTGGCCGGGGTGGCCGATCGCTTCGCCCTGCTCAAATACGGCCTGGCGCTGATCCTGATGTTCATCGGGGTCAAGATGTTGCTGCTCGATATCTTCAAGATACCGACCGGCATCGCCCTTGGCGTGGTGGCGCTGATCCTGCTGGCCTCCATGGGGCTGAGTCTGCTGATGACCCGCAAAAAGGCGGCGTGAACGGCGCAGTAAAAAGGGCTCCCTCGGGATAATGCCAGTCAGTTAAGCCTGACTGGCATTGTTTTTACTAGGTTTTCTCGTCGCATACTTCTGTGGTTTGGCTTTG
>NZ_JAPDBQ010000077.1:0-19767 GCF_027705325.1 Aeromonas sp. QDB18 | reverse complement strand
TCCAGCGAAGAGGTAATGGATTTCAAGTGTGACGAGCTGATTTTGGGAAAAAAAGATGCCGATTCAAGGGCGCTTACGAGGCGCGACTCAAATACGCATTCTGACCTTGCGCCCCGGCACGCGCCCGGGGCCCTTTCAACGAATGGGCGAGGAGAGGGGGCGCGGTGTGCCGCGCGGCCTTGGCCGGGAGAAAGCGGACGCGGAACGCGCCCTCGTCTCGGATCACCAGGCCCTGTTCGCGGCGGCGGCCAGCCTGATCCCGTCCCTCAAGGGGAACCTGGTGGCGGCCGGTGACGTGCGCCCGCCACTGACGGATGCCGCCGGAGCGACGTCGGCCGAGGTGGCCGCAGCCCTCCATGCGCACTGGCAGCAGGCACACCCGGAGGCGGGGCCCGCCTACTGGCTCACCCGCAGCTGGGGCATGCTCTGCTGGCAATCCATCTATCTCGCCATGGTGGCCGTCTATCGCCATCAGGCCGTGCCTGCCCTCGACAGGCTGGGACAGGGGCATGAGGCCGGCGTGGTGTCGGGTTTTACCCTGCCGGCCGAGCCCATGATCAGAGGGGAGGTCGGCGTGTTGATCAAGACGGCCGGGGAGCGACTCCAGGCGCACTGGCAGGGGCTGTTCACCCTCCTTGGGACGGCGCAGCGGCTGCGCCCCGGTTTCGTGCGCCCGCTCCTGGCGGACGATCTGCTGGCGGCCCTGGTGCGGGTGCCCGATTTCTTCGGGGAGGTGAGTCGGGAGGAGGTGAGGGCCCATGCCCCCCTCTGGCTTGAATCCTGTGGCCTGCCGTCGGCACATCTGACGGGTTGGCGCGAGGCGGGGCTGCCTCGGGACGAAGCCTTCCCGGGCTATGTGCGCCAGCGCTGCTGCCTGCACTACAAGCGCCGGGATGGGGAGCTTTGTGGCAACTGCCCGCGAAGGCAGGGTGGGGCGAGGGGTGACGAGTGCTGATGCCCGACTCTTCGTCTGCGCGGGCAACCCGTGATGAAAGCCGCCTGATCCTGGCGGCTTTTTTGTGTCCGGCTTACTGGGCCGCCATCCGGGTGCGGATGCGCTCGAACAGGCTCTGCAGGCAGGCCTGATCTTTGTCGGCGGCGCGCACGGCGCCATACATGTGGCGGCGAATGCCCTCCCCGAGAGGGCGCGCCTCAAGCAGGCCCTGGCGCACGAACTCCTCGCTGGCCCAGCGGGGCAGGGCGGCGAGCCCGAGCCCGGCGGCGGCCATCTGCAGCATGACCGAGGTGTTGTCCACCGGTTTGCAACGGGCGGGCTCCACCCCGGCCGGTTGCAGGAAACGGCTGAACACGTCCATGCGCGCCCGCTCCACCGGATAGACCAGCAGCACCTCCGGCCGCAGATCGTCCGGTGCGATGCGCCGCTGCTGGCAGAGGGGGTGATCCGGCGCCATCACCAGGGTGAGATCGAAGGCGAACAGCGGCTCGAAATGAAGATCCCCGCGGGCCTGCACATCCGAGGTGAGCAGCAGGTCGAGCTGGCCGCCAAGCAGGGCATTGATGGCATCGAAACCCGGCACCGACTCCACCTCCAGATCCACGCCGGGCCACTGGCGGCGAAAGTCCGGCAACAGCGGGAGCAGCCACTGGATGCAGCTGTGGCAATCGAGGGCCAGATGCAGCCTGCCCGCCTCGCCGCTGTGCAGGGCGAACAGCTGGCGCTCGGTCTGGGCCAGGGCGGGCAGCACCTGACGGGCCAGGGCCAGCAGATGCTGGCCTGCCGCCGTCAGCACCAGAGGGCGGCTTTTTCGAAGAAACAGCTCCAGATTGAGGCGGGTCTCCAGCTCCTTGAGCTGGTGGGAGAGGGCGGACTGGGTGAGGTTGAGGCTGAGCGCTGCCCCGGCCAGGGACCCTTGCTCGGCCAGGGCGCTGATGGTCTTCAGGTGTTTGAGATCGATGCCCAGATTGCTGCTCTGAGGGGGGCTGGATGGGGTGGGCGCGACCATGGCACTGCTCCTTTGTGCGTCAGTTGAGAAATTCTTGAGAGCCAGTTGAAGAGGATTCAATAGCCAAGGCCACCTTATCTTGTCATTTTGGATGTGTAAACATCTGGATGGCCAAACAATCCAGATCCTCATCAGATAACGAGCATAAGGAATGGAACCTATGACCTGCGCACACACCCTGGGCTTTCCCCGTATCGGCGCCAAGCGCGAACTGAAATTTGCCCTCGAATCCTACTGGCGTGGCGAAACCACCCAGGCCGAGCTGGTCGCCGTGGGCAAGAGCCTGCGTGAGCGCCACTGGCAGGCCCAGCGTACCGCCGGGGTCAACCTGCTGCCGGTGGGGGATTTTGCCTGGTACGATCAGGTGCTGGGTACCAGCCTGCTGGTGGACGCCGTGCCTGCCCGTCACCGCCACGGCGACACCGACCTCGACACCCTGTTCCGGGTGGCCCGTGGCCGTGCGCCGACCGGCCCGGCGGCTGCCGCTGCCGAGATGACCAAATGGTTCAACACCAACTACCACTACCTGGTGCCGGAATTTTACCGTGACCAGCGCTTCAAGCTGGGCTGGAGCCAGCTCTTTGACGAGGTGGAAGAGGCCAAGGCCCTTGGGCTGCCGGTCAAGGCGGTGTTGCTGGGCCCCGTCTCCTACCTGTGGCTTGGCAAGGAGAAAGAGAGCGGCTTCTCCCGCCTCGAACTGCTGGATCGCCTGCTGATCGTCTACCAGGAGATCCTGGCCAAACTGGCGGCCCAGGGGGTGGAGTGGGTGCAAATCGACGAGCCGGCTCTGGCGCTGGACCTGCCGGATGAGTGGCGCCTGGCCTACCTCAAGGCGTATGAGCGCTTGAGCGGCCCCTGCAAGCTGCTGCTCACCACCTACTTCGGGTCCGTGGCCCATCAGCGGGACATCATCACCAGTCTGAAGGTGGACGGCCTGCACCTGGATCTGGTGGCTGCCCCCGAGCAGCTCGAGACCCTGGTCCCGCACCTGCCGGCCCAGTGGGTACTCTCGGCGGGTGTCATCAACGGCCGCAACGTCTGGCGTGCCAACCTGGCCAAGCTGGCGCCGACCCTCAAGGCCTTGAAAGAAAAGCTTGGCGAGCGCCTCTGGGTGGCCTCCTCCTGTTCCTTGCTGCACAGCCCGGTGGATTTGACCCTGGAGCACGAGCTGGATCCCCAGACCCGCAGCTGGTTCGCCTTCGCCCTGCAAAAGTGCTATGAGCTGGGGCTGCTGTCCGACTACCTGGACGGTGGCGCCCTGGACAAAATCGAGGCTTACAGCCAGCCCATCGTGGATCGGGAGTCCGACAGCCGGGTTCACAAGAAGGCGGTGCAGTCACGACTCGCCAGCCTGACCAACAGTGACTTCGATCGCCAGAGCGCCTACCCGGTGCGTGCCGACGCGCAGCGCTCGGATCTGAAGCTGCCGCTCCTGCCCACCACCACCATCGGCTCCTTCCCGCAGACCTCTGAAATCCGGGTGCTGCGTCAGGATTGGCGTGCCGGGCGCATCGATGACCAGGCCTACGAGGCGGGCATCCAGGCCCAGATCAAGGACGCCATCGAGCGCCAGGAGGCCATCGGGTTGGACGTGCTGGTGCACGGTGAAGCGGAGCGCAACGACATGGTGGAGTATTTCGGGGAGCTGCTGGACGGCTTTGCCATCACCCGCTTTGGCTGGGTACAGAGTTATGGCTCCCGCTGCGTCAAGCCGCCGGTGATCACCCGTGACATCGACCGTCCGACCCCCATGACCCTTGAGTGGACGAAGTTTGCCCAGAGCCTGACCGACAAGCCGGTGAAGGGCATGCTGACCGGCCCCGTGACCATTCTCTGCTGGTCCTTCCCGCGGGAAGACGTGAGCCGCGAGCAGTCCGCCCTGCAGATTGGCCTCGCCATTCGCGACGAGGTGGCTGACCTGGAAGCCGCCGGCATCAAGATCATCCAGATCGACGAGCCGGCGATCCGCGAAGGGCTGCCCCTGCGCAAGCAGGATCACCAGGCCTATCTGGACTGGGCGGTGCGCGCCTTCCGCCTGAGTGCAAGCCCGGTGGTGGACAGCACCCAGATCCACACCCACATGTGTTACAGCGACTTCAACCTCATCATCGAGGCGGTGGCGGCGCTGGACGCGGATGTGATCACCATCGAGACGAGCCGCAGCCAGATGCAGTTGCTCGAAGCGTTCGAGCGCTTCAACTACCCCAACGAGATCGGTCCGGGCGTCTACGACATCCACTCGCCGAACGTACCGAGCCAGGGCTGGATTGAAGACCTCATCCGCAAGGCTGCGCAACAAATCCCGGCAGACCGGCTCTGGGTGAACCCGGACTGCGGCCTCAAGACCCGCGGCTGGGAAGAGACCACCGCTGCCCTGAAGGTGATGGTCGATGCGACTCGGGCGCTGCGCGCCGAGCTGGCCTGAGGGCTTCCATTCACCCGGACGAGCGCCCGGTGAGTGTCACCAAGACGAGAGAGGGAAGGCGACAGCCTTCCCTCTTTTTTTGCATGGCCGCTCCCTAGAGGGGGATCAGGGCGGGCCGGGGTGCGGGCAGGTAGCGGGTTGGGGAAACCGACATCGTCACCCGGTGAGGGGCGCTTGCGAGCGCCTCGGTCAGCCACTGTTGGTCGAGGGGGATGGCATTGCGATCCTCGATCACCAGATTGAGGTGCTGGGCGCCCAGGCACCCGTAGCGGGCGGGGTCGGTCTGGGTAAAGAGGCCAAGACAGGGCACACCGCTGGCGGCAGCCAGGTGCAGGGGACCGGTGTCGGCGCTGACGAAGAGGGAGAGGCCGCCCGTGAAGCGGGCCAGCTCCCCCATGTTGCCAAGGGAAACGTGCACGTCCCCGAGCAGGTGCTCGGGGGCGGCGGGATCCGCGAGCTGGATCAGCAGGGCATCCGGGCTGTGACGGCGCAGATCCCCAAGCAACCGCTGCCACTGGGGCTGGGAGAGCCCCTTGCCCTTGCGGGCGCCGGTGAAAAAGCCGATCAGGGGACGGCCAGGATGGGCTCGTCGCAGCGCACTCAAGGCCGGGCTTGGCCCCTGCAACAGGCTGCCAAGGGGGATGGGGTCGGCCTGATTGCCCGGTATGCCGAGCAGTTGCAGGGGCTGGTGGGCGTAGTGGCACTCACTGTCCGGAGCCTGCGGACGCGGGAAGATGAGATCCCCATGGCCATCGTCGAAGCCGCATTTCTCACGGGCCTGTACCCAGGCGGCGATGAAGTGATCCGTACTGGAGGCGAAGGGGACGTAGACCCTGTCGTAGTGCTGGCGGCGCAGACGCGAGAGTGCCGAGAGGGCGCCCGGCAGGTGCCTGCCCTGCAACCGGATCTGATGAATGTGCCGCAGGGGCAGATCGGCCAGGAAGGGGAGCAGGGTGGTGGGGCTGCACACCAGCTCCAGCTCGGCGTGGGGATGGGCGCGATGAAGCTGGTGCAGGAAGGGCAGCAGAAAGAGGTTGTTGCCGATGCGGTTGGTGCTGCGAATGACCAGGATCCGGCGGGGTGCCTGCGAAGAGGGCGGCAATGCGCTGCGACTGGCAAGCCAGCCGAGCAGGGGTCGCTCCAGTCCCGCCGTCCAGACCCGGCGTTGGCCGTCGAAGCGGCGCAGGGCATCGTTGAGGTGAGTCATACCGCTGGGCTCCAGTGTTGGGATGGCGTAAAGGGTGCCAGCGGACTCTTAAGACAATGTTAAGAAGGGAAAAAGCGTGCGGATGATGGCCATGGCGGAGCGGGGTGCTGGTGCGGGACGGGGGAAAGTGGCTAGAATTGCGCATTTGAAATAAATGTTATCGTCCGCGGGAGCACCATGCAGTTCAGGGATTTTTTGCCGGTATCGACCAATACCAGCGTCAAAGAGAGTTGTTACGGCGCCCTTGGCGCCCTCATCGGCTTGCTCGGCACCGCCTTGCTGTGCCGCTGGGGGTTGGGGCTCGAGGTGCACTGGCTCATCGCCCCCATGGGGGCCTCCGCCGTGTTGCTGTTTGCCGCCCCGGCCAGCCCCCTGGCCCAGCCCTGGTCCATCCTTGTGGGCAACGGGGTGTCTGCCCTGATGGGGGTATTGAGTGCGAGCCTGGTGCCGGACATGGCTATCGCCTCGGCCCTGGCGGTGATGCTGGCCATCGCCGCCATGTTCCTCACCCGCAGCCTGCACCCGCCCGGCGGCGCCGTGGCCCTGACCGCCATCATCGGCGGCGAGGGGATCCGGGCGCTCGGGGTCGGCTACGTGCTGCTGCCGGTGCTGCTCAACTCCCTGTTGCTGCTGAGTCTGGGCTTGCTCTACAACCGCGCTCTGGGGCGTCGTTATCCCCATGGCGGCAAGGCGGCGCCCAATCGCCACCAGACGGCGGATCCCCAGCCGAGTGCCCGACTCGCCACCCAGGACATCGACTTTGCCCTGCAAAAACACGGGGAACTGCTGGACATCAGCCGCCAGGATCTGCAGGAGCTGCTGCAGGAGGCCCAGCTTCACGCCCTGCGCGAGCGAGTGGGGACGGTACGGTGCCAGGATGTGATGTCGCGGGATCTCGTCGTGACGACGCCACAGGCGCTCGCCATGGAAGCGTGGCATCTGCTCTCCCACCACCAGATCAAGGCGCTGCCGGTGGTGGATGAGGGGGAGAGGCTGGTCGGCATCATCACCCTGCACGACCTGATGATCGACCGGGCGGGTCACCAGCCGAGGGCGAAAGAGGCCCTCGAGCAGCAGCAGGTCGCGGATCTGATGACCCGGGAGGTGCAGACGGCGCGGCGCTACCAGCCTCTCTACGATCTGGTGGAGGCCTTCTCCGACGGGGGGCTGCACCACATGCCGGTGGTGGAGGGGGAGCAGCTGGTGGGCATCATCACTCAGTCCGACATGGTGGCGGCCCTGTTCACCCTGGCCCTGAAACCCGGAGTGACGAGCGAGGAGGCGACCCCGGTGTCGTCGTAGCCAGGGGGGCAAGAAAAAAGAGGGCGTGCCAGGCACGCCCTCTTTTTTCGCAGACTTGCACAGACGGTGCCAACGCCTAGCCGTAGCGGGCCAGGGTGAGCCCCTCGTCGCTGATATCCGGGGTATTGCCCGAGATGAGATCGCTGAGCAACTGGCCCGATCCTGCCGCCATGGTCCAGCCCAGGGTACCGTGGCCGGTATTGAGCCAGAGCCCGGGAATGGGGCTTGGGCCGACCAGGGGTGTGCCGTCCGGCGTCATGGGGCGCAGCCCGGTCCAGAAGGTGGCCTGCTCCAGATTTCCCCCCTGGGGGAAGAGATCCCTCACCACCATGGCCAGGGTATCGTGGCGTCTGGGGTTGAGCGCCAGGTTGAAGCCCGAGAGTTCGGCCATGCCGCCCACCCGGATCCGTTCGTCGAAGCGGGTGATGGCGACCTTGTAGGTCTCGTCCAGCACAGTGCTGCGCGGCGCGCCCTCGGCATCCGTCATCGGCAGGGTGAGGGAGTAACCCTTGACCGGGTAGACGGGGAGCTCTATCCCGAGGGGGCGCAGGAAGCCGGTGCCATAACTGCCGAGGGCACAGACGATGGCGTCGGCCTGGAAGCGCTGCTCGCCGGCACGGACCGCCACGGCGCGTCCCTTCGCGATCTCGACCTCGTCGATGGCGCAGTTGAAGACGAAGCTCACCCCGAGCTTGCGGGCCTCGTCCGCCAGGGCCTGGGTGAAGCGGAAACAGTCACCGGTTTCATCTCCCGGCAGGCGCAGGCCGCCCACCACCTTGCCACGCACCCTTGCCAGGGCGGGCTCGACCTCCTCGCAGCCGTCGGCATTCAGAGACTGATAGGGGACGCCGTACTCCTCGAGCACGGCGATGTCGCGCTGGCTGGCATCGAGCTGCGCCTGACTGCGAAACAGTTGCAGGGTGCCGAGCTGGCGCCCTTCGTAGTCGAGCGCCAGCTCGCCCCGCAACTGCTTCATGCAGTCGCGGCTGTATTCGGCCAGCCGTACCATGCGCCCCTTGTTGACCGCATAGGCCGCCGGCGTGCAGTTGGCGAACATCTTCAGCATCCAGCGCAGCTGGAAGGGGTCCGAGGTGGGCCGCACCGTGAAGGGGGCGTGCTTTTGCAGCAGCCATTTGGCGGCCTTGAGGGGAATGCCGGGGGCAGCCCAGGGGGAAGCATAACCCGGGGAGATCTGACCCGCGTTGGCATGGCTGGTTTCAAGGGCCACCCCGTCACGCCGCTCCAGCAGGGTCACTTTGTGACCGGCCTTGGCCAGATACCAGGCGCTGGTCACACCGACCACGCCACCACCGAGTACCACTATGTCCATCTTGTCTCTCCTTGACTGGGGCCTCCACCTTAATCAGCCGCCACAGGATATTCAACTGGTGTCGATGTCATTGGTGGTTATCGCTATTCACATTTTGTTAACTGGCTCTCAATGTTGTCATTTGCTCACTTTCTGGCATGAAATTCGGTCGATTCAGAGCCGTTCCAGGTGGAGCAGATGATGCTCTGCCGTCGTCAGGATGGCTTGCTGCTGTTCTGTGGTTTGGCCATCCCAGTTGGCATAGGGCAGGGCGAGGCGAGGGTTGTTGCCAAGTTTGTCCCGGTTGCGCCATAAAAAGTGCCAATAGAGGCTGTTGAAGGGGCAGCTGTCCGGCCCGCTGCGGGCCTTCACCTGATAGTGACACCCCTTGCAGTAGTGGCCCATCCGCTCGAGATAGGCGCCGCTGCTGGCGTAGGGCTTGCTGCCCATCAGGCCGCCATCGGCAAACTGGCTCATGCCGCGGGTGTTGGGCAGCTCCACCCACTCAATGGCATCCACATAGATGCCCAGATACCAGGCATCCACCTCGTCAGGGTGGATCCCCGCCAGCAGGGCGAAGTTGCCGGTCACCATCAGCCGCTGGATATGGTGGGCATAGGCGTGCTCCAGAGACTGTCGAATGGCGTGACGTACGCAGGCCATGCTGGTTTCTCCATTCCAGAAAAAACCGGGCAGGGGTCGCTCGGCCCCGAGAAAGTTGGTGCGCCGATACTCGGGCATTTTTTCCCAGTAGAGGGCGCGGACAAACTCGCGCCAGCCGAGGATCTGGCGGATAAACCCCTCCACCTGCGCCAGGGAAATGGTGGCCTGATTGGCCTGCCAGTGAGCTTGCGCAGCGCGGATCACCTCGAGGGGATGGAGCATCTTGCTGTTCATGGAAAACGACAAGCGGCTGTGGAACAAGCTCCAGCCCCGCTCGCTCAGGGCGTCCTGATAGCGACCGAAGTGGGGCAGGCAGTGTGCAAGGAAGTGTTCAAGCAGTGCGCGGCTCTGGCGCCGGGTGACGGGCCAGGGCAGGGCGTCGGCATCGGCACTGCCAATGGTGGCGACGCCGTGGCGGGTCAGCATGGCATCGATGTCGCTCACCTCGTTGGCAAAGGTGAGGGGCGCCGGAATGGGTTGGCTCGCCGGCAATTTGGCGCGATTCTCGGCATCGAAGTTCCAGCGCCCCCCAAGGGGCTGGCCGCGCTCATCGAGCAACACCCGGTACTGCTTTCGCAGGGCGCGGTAGAAGAACTCCATCCGGCTGTGGGGGTAGCGTCGCCAGCCATCGCGGGGGGTGAGAAAATGTTCGCTGTCCACCTCAGCGGTCGGGATGGCAAGGCCTGAGGCCCACTGGGTCAGCTGGCTTGCAAGGCGCCACTCGTCCGGGCTCTGCCAGGCGAAGCGATCGGCCTGATGCGCTTCTAGCTGGGCCGCCAGCAAGCTCGGCAAATCGGGCCAGGGGGCGCTCTCATCGAGAGTCAGGTAGCAGACCCGGTGGCCCGCCTTGGTGAGGGCGGCGGCGAAGGCGCGCATGGCGGCAAAGAAGGCTAGCACCTTCTGGCGATGGTGGCGGCAGTAGTCCGTCTCCTGGCGCAGCTCCACCATCAGGTAGCAGACAGCGGCATCCTGCGTGTGAAACCAGCTGTGACCTGCGTTCAGTTGATCCCCGAGAATGAGGCGTAGCTCCATCAGGGGTGCTCCTTCCGACGACGGCAGCGTTCGCTGCAATAGCGCACTTCCTGCCAGCAGCGGGCCCACTTGCGCCGCCAGGCAAAAGGACGCAGGCAGACGGGACAGATCTTCTCGGGTAGATGGAGTTTGAGGTGCATGTGGCGGCCCTGTTGATGCCCTTGGTTTCTCTCTGCCTCCTTAACGAAGCACCATACGGTCGGGATCACTGGGGGAGCAGAAAGAGGCAATAGGGGGTGATTGCCACTCATGAAAAAGGCCCCCGCACCTGCCGGTTCGGGGGCCCTTGTTCTCGTAGCCGTTACTGGCTGCTGAAGAGCCTGGGCTGGGGAGTGGACTGCGCCGTCAGGGTCATGCGGCCCGAGGTTTCCAGCCAGCTCTTGATCTTTCTGGCATCGGCGACCCGTTCATCCGTGGTGTTGGCGTGAAGCAGTACCATGACCACGGGCTCGTTGTTGACCCGGGTTCCCATCACCAGGCAGCGCCCCGCCTCGCGGATATAACCGGTCTTGGAGACCAGAATGGGCCAGCTTCCTTCCCGTACCAGGCGGTTGGAGTTGAGGTAGTGCAGCTGGCGCTTGCCGTTGCGTACCAGACGCTGCTCGGAGGCTGTGTACTGGCGGATCAGCGGGTAGGTGGATGCGGCAGCAGCCAGTTTGGCGAGATCGTGTGCGGTGGAGACGTTGCGGGGGTTGAGCCCGGTGCTGTCGGCGAAATGAGTGCTCCACATGCCGAGCATGCGGGCCTTGGCGTTCATTGCCTTGATAAAGGCTTTGCGGCCACCCGGGTAGTGCCGTCCCAAGGCGGAGGCTGCGCGGTTTTCAGAGGACATCAGTGCGATGTGCAGCATGTCGGCGCGACTCAGGCGAGAGCCCACCGCTAGGCGCGACCCCGTGCCCTTGAGTCTGTCCACGTCATCCATGGTGACGGTGAGAGTCTCGTTGAGGCGCTGATTGCCGTCCAGTACCACCAGCGCTGTCATCAGCTTGGTGATGGAGGCGATGGACATCACCCGGTTGGCGTTGCGCTCTGCCAGTGTCTCGCCGGTTTTCGGGTTGATGACCACGTAGGCATCGGATCTCAGCGGCAGGTTGCTGCGGGGTTCGAGCAGGCTGTTGGTGGAAGAAGAGGTCGCAGAAAACGGGTTGGCATGGGCGCTTTCCATGCTGGCGGGAAGGAGGAAGGCGCCGAGCAGCAAGGGAAGAAAAGGACGAAGGTTCATGATTTGACTCTACTACGACTCACAGGGACATTTGGCTAAGTTATATGACGGTAATTGACGCTTCACAACGTCTGGTGGCCGGATATTTCCATTTTATGGGCCAGCGCACCTTGAAATCCCCCGCATCGGGGCTATTGGGCCCGCAAAAGGGAGTCATAGAGGCCTGTCAGGCCATGCCAGACACGCCACCACGGGGGCGCACTATATGCTGGCGACGGGCGGGATGACGACTCTTTTTGCACCTTTCGGCGCCTTGGGATGATGAAGGGGTCGTTAATGGCGACCATGGCGATAAAAACGGCGCCCGGCAGGGAAGATGGCCCGCTGCATTATCGCCGTTTTGCCCCGCTTCATCCTCTCATCATCCGCGCGGTCTGAATGGCCTCGATCAGCGCGGCCCGGTTGATGCGGGGGCGCTCCTCGTCCAGCAACTGCTGCCAGAGGATGATGGCCCGGGAGTAGCGGCCGTGCAGGAAGTGATCGGAGGCGAGCAGCATCAGGGCGCTCACCTCACCCTTGTCCTGCTTGAGCGCGCTATCGAGCAGGCGCAGCGCCTCCGGGGTGAGCTGCTGGCCTGCCTGGTAGTAGAGCACGGTAGCCTGTGCGGCCTGGGTCGCAGCGCTGGCGCCCCCTTCTTGCAGGGCGAGACGCTGGTAGGCGAGCAGGGCGTTCTCGTACTCGTCCCGATAGAGATAGAGCTGGCCGAGCGCCGCCCAGCCGTCGAGATCGGCGGGGTTGGCTTGCAGGCGCTGGTGCAGGGCGCCCAGCTCCTTGTCTTGCAGATCCCGCGGGCTCAATCCTGCCAGCGGATCGGGGCACGACTGATAAGCCTGCCACGCCTGATAGCGGCCGGTGCCGGCATAAATACCGGCCATCAGCGCCAGCAGCAGGGTTCCAAGCAGTATCCAGGCGCGCAGCCAGAGCAGTGGACGGGCGGTGCGATCTCTTACCAGCCGCTCGCGCAGGGCCTGCTCGGCGGTTGGGGTGGCGTTGGCGAGGTGGGCCAGCTCCAGCTCCCGGTAGAGGCGGTTGTGGGGGGCAAGCCCCGCCTGCTGCTCGGCCATGATCAGCCGGTTCAGCTCGGCCCTGGGGTCGTGAGCGAGCGCCCCCTCGGCTCTGTTGCCGACAAGCGGCACCCGCGCCGGTTGCCGGCGATGCAGGCTCCTGCGCAGGCGATTGAGCGCCAGCAACAGCAAGAGGGCGGGGCCGCCCCACAGCAGCGCCGTGCTGCGCTTGAAGGGGGGATCGTAGCGCACGAAATCGCCGAAGCGCTCCGTCATGCGGGCGATCACCTGCTCATCAGACTGTCCCTCGTCCACCCAGCGGTAGACCTCGAGCCGCAGATCCCGGGCGATGGGGGAGTTGGACTCCACCAGGTTCTGGTTCTGGCACTGGGGGCAGCGCAGGGCGCGGGCCAGTTCCTGAGCGCGGGTCTGCCGCTCGGGGTGGCGAAACTCATAGGTGTCGACCCCGCTGGCAAGGGCCCCGAGGCTCAAGGCCAGCAAGAGCGGCGCGATCAGGGCGTGGCCGAGACGGTTCATGGCTTGCTCTCCCGCACTTGTTTCTCTACTTCTCTTTCCACTTCGGGCTGGCTAGCGGTGTTGCTGCGGGCCTTTGCCAGCAGGGGGGCAAACTGGCGTTGCCAGACCTCCCGGGTGAGCAGGCCGGTATGGCGGGTCAGCAGGGTGCCGTCGCCGGCGAAGAGATAGGTCTCCGGCGTGCCGTAGACGCCGAGCTCCAGTGCGAGTCGGCCGTCGGGGTCGGCCAGCACGGCGCGATAGGGGTTGCCCGCCTCGGTGAGCCAGGCGCGGGCGGCATCTCCCTTGTCCCGGTAGTTGAGGCCATAGAGGGGCACGGCGCTGGCCAGATCACCCAGCAGCGGATGTTCGGTGCGGCAGTTGGGGCACCAGCTGGCCCAGACGTTGAGCACGAAGGGCTCCCCCTTGAGCGCCGCGGTGTGGATGGGGACGCCGCCAAACAGATCGTCACTCTGCCAGGCTGGCAGAGTGCGCCCTGCGACGGCCTCATCCTGGCTGTAGGGGTTGTTGCCAAGGCCGAGCCAGAGCAGGGCGCCGAGCCCCAGGGTGAGCACGAGCGGCACGAACAGGCGCAAACGGGCGTTCATAAGGACTCCTGTTCAAGCCGAGGGTAGGGGGCGGTCGCTGACGCAGGATGGCTAGCCAGCAGCGGTCGGCGGGCGAGCAGGCGCAGGGCGCCGCCCGTCATCATCAACAGGCCGCCGAGCCAGATCCAGCGCACCAGCGGCTTATGGTGCAGCCGCATGGCATAGGCGCCGGGTCCCATCTTCTCGCCAAGCACCACGTAGAGATCGCCGAGCATTCCCCATTTGATCCCGGGTTCGTTCATGTTCATGGTGCGCACGCTGTAGTGACGCCGCTCCGGGGTCAGCCGCGCAACCTCTTTACCGTCCTTGTGCACGCTAAGCGTGATGCGCTCGGCGGTGTAGTTGGGGCCGATGAGCGGCTCGCTCCCCTCGTAGCGAAACGCGAAGGCGCCGAGCCGATAGGGTTGGCCTGCGGCGAGTACCGCGCCCCCCTCCTGACTGTGGTGACTCACCTGCGCAATGCCGAGGGCGCACACTGCCACCCCGAGGTGGGCCAGCAGGCTGCCGAACCGATTGAGGGTGAGCTCGCGCAGGGCGATCGGTTGCAAGAGCGGGAGCAGCAGGCTGGCCATCAGCCAGAGGCTCAGCACGTTGGCCGCAAGCCCCAGCCAGCTTGCCCGCAGCGGTTCGGGATAGGCGAGGCTCAGCAAGGTGCCCCCCAGCAGGCCGAACAGGCATGGGAGCAGCACCGTGATGCGGCGCTGGGCTGCCAGATGTTGCCAGCGCAGGCGCGGCAGCTGGGTCATCAGCGCCATCAGGCAGAGGGCCAGCGGCACGAAGATGGTATTGAAATAGGGGGCGCCCACCGAGAGCGAGCCCAGATGGAGCGACTGGAACACCATGGGGTAGAAGGTGCCGAGCAGCACGCTGGCGCAGGCCACGCAAAGCAGCAGGATGGCGGCGCCGAGCAGCCCCTCTTTTGACAGCAAGCCAAAGCGGGCATAGGGAGCGCGAATGTCCGCCCGCAGGGCAAAAAGGGTGAGGGCGCAGGTCAATAGCAAACCGAGCAGCAACAAGAGGGTGAGGCCGCGGCTGGGGTCCACCGCAAAGGCGTGTACCGAGGTGAGCACCCCGGAGCGCACCACGAAGGTACCGAGCAGGCTCAGCGAAAAGGTAAAGATGGAGAGCAGCAACACGGCGTGGCCGTAAGCGCCGCGCTTCTCGCACACCACCAGGGCGTGCAGCAGGGCGGTGCCGAGCAGCCAGGGCAAGAGGGAGGCATTTTCCACCGGATCCCAGAACCACCAGCCGCCCCAGCCGAGCTCGTAATAGGCCCACCAGGAGCCCAGCACGATGCCGGCGGTGAGAAAGACCCAGGAGCCGAGCGCCCAGGGGCGGCTCCAGTGGGCCACGGCGCCATCGAGCCGACCCGAGTGCAGCGCCGCCATGGCGAAGGCGAAGTTGACCGCAAAACCGACATAACCGAGATAGAGCAGGGGCGGGTGGATGATGAGGCCGATATCCTGCAGCATGGGGTTGAGATCGCGCCCCTCCAGCGGCCCCGGGAACTGGCGGTCAAACGGGCTGGAGAAGATCAGGGTATAGAGGCCAAACAGCCCGACGATCAGCCCCATGATGGCCAATACCCGGGTTGTGATCAGCGGGTCGACCCGCCTGGAGCAAAGAGCTACCAAAGCGCCCCACAGCCCCAGCGCAAAGACGAAGAAGAGCATGGAGCCCTCGTGGCCGCCCCACACGGCCGCCAGCTTGAAACCCATGGGCAGGGCGCTGTTGGCGTGCTGGGCCACATAGACCAGGGTAAAGTCATCCTGGCCAAAACAGCTGGCGAGCAGCAGCAGGGCTGCCCCGAGCAGGAGCGCGACCAGGAGGGCCAGCGGTGCTGCGCAGCCCAGCAGGGGGCGTGAGGCGAGCCGCAATCCCAGCCAGGGCAGGGTGCCTTGCAGCAGGGCGAGCCCGGTCGCCAGCAACAGTGAGAGATAGCCGAGCTCCGCCAGCACACAACCTCCAGTCAATCATTCGTCTATGTTATGCCGCAGCGTCTGCTGCCGTACCGGCGCTGGGGGATAACATCCACATTTTTGGCAACAACCCATCGCAATAAATAAACGCCAGTCACCCGAGGGTGGCTGGCGCTGGTGATCGTACCGTTATACGACTGTCATTTGACCGGCATAGAGCACGAAGTAGCGCAGCAGCAGGATCCCCACCAGGGTCAGGCTGCAGACCAGCACCAGATAGCCGTTTTTGGCCCGCAGCGGCGCGGGGGCCAGCAGGGCCAGCAACTGGGGCAGCAGCATGCCGATGCCCACCACCCCGAGCCAGAACACCTGAGCCCAGAAGCCGCTGCCGATGGCGGCCCACATGGCTGCCTCCTTCTGGCCGCCACCGAAGTAGAGGCCGGTAAAGAAGCAGACCAGCAGCAACACCTCCACCGCCAGCACCGGCCGCTCGAAGCGGTGGACAAAGCTCACTCCCTGGCTGTGATGGTTCTCCTTGAACAGGGTGACCGCCAGCAAGATGGTGGAGGCGATGCCGGAGCTGACGCCGGAGATGAGGAACAGCACCGGCAGCACCGGGTTGTTCAACAGCGGATAGGTCTTGAGCGCGGAGAGCAGAAAGCCGGTGTAGGCCCCCAAGAGCACGGCAAGCAGCAGCAAGAGCGGCGCCAGCAGCCGCTCGATGCGGGCAAGCCAAGCGATGAGATTATCCACAAAGGCGAACTTCTCTTGCAGCAGGTGACTGCGCAAGGTCTCGATCTCGGCCCGAAACACCACTGCCAGCCAGGCGAACAGCACCGCCATGTAGACCTGGAACAGCATGACCCCCATCGACATCACGGAGTCGAACTGGTAGTGGAACATCAGCTTCCAGAAGGTCCAGGGGCGGGCCAGGTGGAAGATGAGGATCAGTAACCCCAGCACCACGCTCACCGGCGCCAGAATGGCAGTCGCCTTGATGATGCCGCTCTCGCTGCCGGCTCCCTTGCGGCGCAGCAGCACCGAGAGGGTGGTGGCCCCGGCGGAGATGCCGAGCAGGAACAGGTAGATGGCTATGGGCCAGTCCCACACCAGCGAGGGGAAGTGAAATGCATCATGCAACATGATCCATTCCTCCTTCTGTTACTGCGGTAGATGGCGATCGGACAAATCCCCACACAAGGGAAGGGAAGTGAAATGCCTCTTGCATCGTCATGACTTTATCTCCCCTTTGGGCACGCGGTACATCTTGGGCGAAGTGCCGAGTGCCTGCTTGTAGCGATAGGTGGTCTCCTTTACCAGCCGTTTGGCGATGGGGCTGTCCGGGTCATCCAGATTGCCGAACACCAGCGCCTTGGTGGGGCAGGATTCCACGCACGCCGGCTCCTTGCCCGCCGCCAGGTTGGTCTTGCGGCAAAAGTCGCACTTGTCGGCCACCTTGGTCACAGGGTTGATAAAGCGCACCTGATAGGGGCAGGCAGCCAGACAGTACATGCAGCCAACGCAGAGATCCGGGTTGACGTCGACGATGCCATCCTCCTTGCGGATATGGGAGGCACCGGTGGGGCAGACGTGCACGCAGGGGGCGTTGTCGCAGTGCTGGCAGGACTTGCGAAAGAAGTGGTACTCGGCATCGGGGAAGGTGCCGATGGGGCCGGAGCGGATGATCTCGAGGCGCGAGACCCCCTCTGGCACCTGATTCACCTCCCGGCAGGCATCCATGCAGGCGGTACAGCCGATGCAGGCCGTCTCGTCGTGGAGCATGCCAAAGCGGACCCCGTCGATGGTCTGGCTGTGGGCGAGGGGGGTAGCAAGGGAGCGAGTCGGCCCTGTCATCATGATGAGGGCCCCCGCGCTCATCCCCGCCATGAAGTGACGGCGAGAGCAGCTCATGGTACCTCCTTGCCCGAGGTGGTGTTCGCCTTGGCCGCCTTGACGGCCTCATGCTGCTTGCTGTGGCAGTCGACGCAGAGCTTGATGCGAGACTTCTCCGGAATAGCCACCATGGGCTCCTTGGCCGGGTGCAGCTGGTGGCAGCTGGTGCAGGTGAGCTTGGTGGCGTGCACGTCGTGGGCCCAGAGCGCCTCGCGCAGCACTTTGGGCTCGTGACAGCTCATGCAGACCCCGTTCTGCTCGGCGATGGGGTAGCGCTCGGTACTCTGTTTGTCATTGAAGCTGTCGCTAAAGCGCATCACGTCCTTGACCCCTTCCCGGTGTTGGGGAGAGGGCTGACCATGGCAGTTGGTGCAGGTTACCGGCGCCAGGTTGTTGGGGTTGGTCGCCTGGCCGTGCTTGCCGTGCATGCCTTCGACCTGCTCCTTGTGGCAGTCGGTGCAGGCCTTGTCGGCACTGCGCAGAAATTCCACTTCATGTGTAGTAGGTGCCGGGGCGGTTGCCGCATCGGCCGCCTGGCCCTGCAGGCTGGTCAGCAGCATGGCTGCCATCAGCATCAGTCGTAAGAAATCCATTGTTAAATCACCCATAGGAAGCCTCCATCCGGCTGCGGGCCCGACACTGCGGGCCCGCATGCCTCGTCATTGTGCGAGCCGTCCGGCCGCTTTGGCCTCGGCATCCCAGGCGGGGACTGTGGTCTTGAGGAACTGGGCCTTGTCGCTGTTCATCTGCTTCATGTCCATCCCAAGAGCGGCCTGGGCCTTCTCCTTGCTGGAGATGTCAGGAATGGCGATCTCGTGGCTGATCCCCTTGGCGGCCAGCAGGCGTGCCAGCTTGGTGCGGGCGTCGGCGGCCTTGTCCAGGGCGGTTCCCAGCATGCGCAGCGCCACTTCCGGGGCGTGCATCTGCACCCCGTGGGAGGCGATGGAGAAGTCCCAGCGCCATTGGGCGTGACGGATATCCTGCAGAATGTCCTTCATCTCGGCCTCGGTGGCACCGGCATCCCAGGCGGCCTTGGCTTCAAAGTGGGCGTGCACCAGCTGCTTCTCGACTTTGAGCTTGATTTCGGTGACGGCGTCCTTGCGCTGCTTGACCACCCCTTGCAGCATCTCCTTGCTCTGGGTGTGGCAGTTGCGGCAGGTCTGGTCGAAGCGATCGAAGGGGTTGCCTACCTTGTGGTCGGTGTAGACCTTGCCTTGCTCGTTCTGCACCTTGGGCATGTGGCAGTCGACGCAGGCGACGTTGTTCTGGCCGTGAATGCCGGCGCGCCAGGTCTCGTACTCCGGATGCTGGGCTTTGAGCATGGGGGTCTTGGAGAGGGCATGGGTCCAGTCGGCAAAGCCAATCTCGTCGTAATACTCTTCCATCTGCTCAACAGTCGTACCCTTGTCCCAGGGGAATTTCACCGCCTTGGTGGGGCCGCTGAAGTAGTACTCCACGTGGCACTGGCCGCACACCTGAGACTGCTGATCGAAGCGTCCCTGCTCCTTGAACGGCTTGCCGATGGCGGTCATGGCCCGGTCGGCATAGGGACGGGAGAGGTGCAGGGCGGGTTTCCCTTCCTTGAACTCTTTCGAGGCGGTGTCGTGGCAGTCGGCGCAGCCGATGGTGTTGACGATCTCCGGTCCGCCTTTTGCCCACATGCCCTTGAAGTAGCCATCCTCACCCTTCTCGTCGATGACGCGGGCCACGTCCGGGCCTTTGCAGCTCCAGCAGGCCATGGGCAGCGGACCGTCTTCGGCAGTCTTGGGGGCGCCGGTACGCAGGGTTTCCCGCACGTCGGTCAGCGCATAGAAGTGGCCGCGCGGCTTGTTGTAATCCTTGGAGAAGGGGTAGCCGGCCCAGAGCACCACCATCTGCGGATCTTCCGCCAGGGCGTCGGTGCGCTCGCGGCTCTCGCTGGTGCCTTTCCAGCTGGTGAACTGATCGGCGTGATCCTTGGCGAACAGCTCGCTGCGCGCCTCGATCTTGCCCTTGCTTTGTGCCTCGTCGGCCGCCTGTGCCCAGCCGCTGGTGCCAAGGCAGGTGGTAAGCAGCAGGGCGGCGAGGCCCAGCCTGGTCTGTCTGTTGTGTGAACTCACGATCATCACTCCCAAATCGATCTCATTGCCAAGCCTGACCGTTCCATCCTGGATGTGGGCATCAGCCCCCGCACTAGGCAGGAGCAGGCAGGCCGATTAATTGTTATTAGTGAATAAAACCCATGTATTTATGCGATTGCTCGAGCTGGATATTACCAAATGGGTAAAACGAATGATGATTTATCGGGAGCGGGATTGCGCTAGATCAATTGGCGGAGCCGGCAACAAGCGGAAATGAGATCCCGGTTAAATTATGAGGAAACTCAACTTATTGCACCATTGTTAACGCTGTTGTCTGGCGACAGTGGGCTCAGTTGCCCGCCAGCCCGCGTCCGGCAAGGAAATGTGCGTCAAATGGTGCGAGCTGTATTCATTTAGGGATAGAAAATTTCTAATGTATATATATGCATTATTAACTTCAGGGGAGGGAGTCATTATAATCCCCTTATTGCCGGATTCAATCAGAGGATTGTCCATGGATACCATGGCCTATTCGAACGATGATCCAGTAAAAAGAGCCGGCGCTTGCCGCAATGCTGTTCACTTAAGCGGAGCCGCATTGCGATTTACCGGAAAACGGGTCTTTGATATCTTCACCGCCCTGGGT
>NZ_JAPDBQ010000076.1:0-19859 GCF_027705325.1 Aeromonas sp. QDB18 | reverse complement strand
TAGGCAGAGAAAATCCAAGCAAAACAACACGTTAGACGGTATTATTAATTCGCTTGCCGCTTAAGGTTCTGTACATGTTCCCGGGCTACCATTTTGAGCAAACCATAGGTAGAATCATGCAAGCCGATTCAAAATTAATCTTGTATCTTCTTGTGCTTAATAGGCTCAGTATGATCATGGTTATCACGACGGATAAGCATAACGAGCGCCTCGCCGTCATGCTTGCCAAGGTGAGTAGGATAAAAACTGTCATAAATCTTTGGCAAACTTAACAATATGTGGACTGCGAGCACACTGGGAGCTGTAACTCAGGGGCGGTAGCCAATTTATTGCTTTTTTGAATCGGTTCCTATCTGGGTTGTTACAGTTAATTTTGTCATTAAATAAGTGCTGGCTGCCGTAAGGCAAATTATAAGCAGGTCGTTCCAAATGACGAACCTGATAATTTCAAGGGATGAAACAAAATGGAAACGTCTGGTCTGGTTGCCTTTTTTGGGACCGCGCTGGCTATCGCTTGCTTGCGCCCATTGTCAGCTAAATTACAACTTGTTGATCTGCCGAATCAGCGTAAACACCACGTTGGTGCAGTCCCTCTGATTGGAGGCATTGCAGTGTGTCTGGGGGTTTACCTCAGCGTCTTCTTCACGATCCCCTTGCAAAGTTCGATCATCATCATGCTGAGTTGTGCCGGTTGCATGATGATGATTGGTGCCATTGACGATGCCAAGGATATCTCCCCCTGGATTCGGTTGAGCTTGCAGGCCCTCCTGATCCTGGTGCTCTGCCTCTCGACCAATATCAGCCTTCATCAGTTTGGTGATGTGCTGGGGGTCGGAAATCTCACCATCCCATTTGTGGATCTGCTGGTCGCCATAGTCGCGGTCTGCGCCGCCATCAATGCTTATAACATGATGGATGGCATTGACGGGCTTGCAGGCAGCATGGCTGGCATCTCGCTGATCGGGCTCTCCATCCTGTTTACCGACACCATGCCTGACATGGCCCAGCTCTGTCTGATCATCACCATTGCACTGGTGCCTTATCTGCTGGTCAATCTCAATATTCCTCCCTTCAAACGAAAGATATTCCTGGGGGATGCAGGCTCCATGTTCCTCGGCTTTATCATCGGCTATCTGGTGCTGTTTGGTTCACAACATAATGACCTGCAACCTGCATTTCGCCCCGTGACCGCCCTCTGGCTGATCGGCCTGCCGCTGATGGATATGGTGGGCATCATGATCCGACGTATTCGCAAAGGCCAATCCCCTCTGCGCCCGGATCGCAATCATCTGCATCATATTCTGCTCCACGCCGGTTTTACCCCTCGCGAATCCCTATTGCTGATTGTCGTTGCCAACCTCGGCGTTGTGTTCTTCGGTATTCTGGCCGAACAGGCCAAATTACCAGAGTGGCTGATGATGGGGCTCTATCTGTTGCTGTTTGTGGTTTATTCGCTCTGTCTGACATATGCATGGAAGCTTGGGCGATGGGTAAAAGAGATAAAAGCGCCATCCTCTGATTCGGTCCGAATCAAAAAAAGTTAATCCTTTCGCAAGAAACACTTTATTTCTAACGTTGTAATATAGGCATCTTTAATGAAAATCCTCGTTACCGGTGGCGCAGGCTTTATCGGCTCTGCTGTAGTGCGCCATATCATCCGTGATACCCAAGATGCCGTGATCAATCTCGATAAACTCACCTATGCCGGCAATCTGGAATCCTTGGCTGATGTATCGTCAAGCGATCGTTATGCGTTTGAGCAAGTGGATATCTGCAACCGTGCCGAGCTGGATCGGGTGTTTGACCTGCACAAGCCGGATGCGGTAATGCACCTAGCTGCAGAGAGCCACGTTGACCGCTCCATTACCGGCCCCGCCGACTTCATCGAGACCAATATCGTTGGCACCTATATGTTACTAGAAGCGGCTCGCGCTTACTGGAACGATCTGGATGATGTGCGCAAGTCTGCCTTCCGCTTCCACCATATCTCCACCGACGAAGTGTATGGGGATCTGCCCCATCCGGATGAAGTGGTTGCCGGTGAACCATTGCCACTCTTTACCGAAACGACCCGCTACGCCCCCAGCAGCCCCTATTCCGCCTCCAAGGCTTCCAGTGACCATCTGGTGCGCGCCTGGCGCCGTACTTACGGCCTGCCGACCATCGTCACCAACTGCTCCAACAACTACGGCCCTTATCATTTCCCCGAGAAGCTGATCCCGCTGGTGATCCTTAACGCGCTGGATGGCAAGCCGCTGCCGGTCTATGGCAAGGGCGACCAGATCCGTGACTGGCTCTATGTGGAAGACCACGCGCGCGCGCTCTACAAGGTGGTGACCACGGGCTTGGTCGGAGGGACCTACAACATCGGCGGTCATAACGAGAAGCAGAATCTGGAGGTGGTACACACCATCTGCGATCTGCTGGACGAGATGGTGCCGAAGGCGGGCTCTTATCGTGAGCAAATCACCTATGTGGCGGATCGCCCTGGCCATGATCGCCGCTATGCCATCGATGCCAGCAAGATGAGCTGTGAGCTCGCCTGGCAGCCGCAAGAAACTTTCGAGTCGGGCATTCGCAAAACCGTGCAGTGGTATCTGGATAACAAACAGTGGGTCAACAACGTCAAGAGTGGTACGTATCAATCTTGGATTGCTCATCAGTATGGGGATAAAAAAAAGTGAAAGGTATTATTCTGGCCGGTGGCTCTGGCACCCGTCTTTATCCGGTCACCATGGCGGTGAGCAAGCAACTGCTGCCCATCTATGACAAGCCGATGATCTACTACCCGCTCAGCACTCTGATGCTGGCCGGTATTCGCGATATCTTGATCATCAGCACGCCGCAAGATGCCCCCCGTTTTGAGCAATTGTTGGGTGATGGCAGCCAGTGGGGCCTGAATTTGCAGTACAAGGTGCAGCCAAGTCCGGATGGGTTGGCACAAGCCTTTATCTTGGGTGAAGAGTTTATCGGGTCAGACCCCTGCGCGCTGGTGTTGGGCGATAACATCTTCTATGGCCACGACCTGCAGAAACAGTTGGCGCCCGCAGCGGCCAAAGAGAGCGGTGCTACCGTCTTTGCCTACCATGTGCATGACCCCGAGCGTTATGGGGTGGTGGAATTTGATAAAGAGGGCACAGCTATTTCTCTGGAAGAGAAGCCGTTGGAGCCCAAGAGCAACTATGCGGTCACCGGACTCTATTTCTACGACAATAGCGTGGTGGATATAGCCAAGAGCTTGAAGCCATCGCCACGTGGTGAGCTGGAAATTACCGATGTGAACCGTATCTACCTGAAGCAAGGTAATCTGTCGGTGGCCATGATGGGCCGTGGTTATGCTTGGCTTGATACCGGCACTCATGAAAGCATGATAGAAGCGAGCAACTTTATTCAGACCATCGAGACTCGTCAGGGATTGAAAGTTGCCTGCCCGGAAGAAATTGCCTATCGCCAAAAGTTTATCAATGCTGACCAGGTTCGTGAACTTGCAGCGCCGTTGGCAAAGAATGCATATGGTCAATATCTTTTAAAATTAGTTTGAAACGTCATCTCTTAGTGTTAAGTGATTTTTCAACCTAATAATAAAAATTCTATTTCAATTTTTTATAAAGGTATGAATATGATTCATGTATTATCTGATGTGCAATCTAAAAACATTGGAGATGATACCAATATTTGGCAGTTTTGTGTTGTTTTGCCTGGAGCCGTGATAGGTAAAAGTTGTAATATCTGTGCCAATTCCTTTGTCGAAAATGATGTAGTGATTGGCGATAACGTGACAATAAAATCTGGTGTTCAGTTATGGGATGGCATTAGGATCGGAGATAACGTATTTATTGGCCCAAACGTAACATTTACGAATGATAAGAACCCCAGATCAAAATCTTATCCAGAAGAGTACTTAAAAACAGAGGTAAATAAAGGCGCATCAATTGGTGCAAATGCGACTGTATTACCAGGTCTTACAATTGGTGCAAATGCTATGGTTGGGGCTGGCGCTGTTGTGACGAGAAACGTACCTGAAAATGCTATTGTAATGGGGAATCCGGCCATAATAAAAGGCTACGTATCAGCAAAAACAAAAACAATAGCATCAAACGATGTATTTGACGTAACTTTCGAAAAATCAAAAGTCAAAGGTGTTACCCTTCATAAATTCAAATTAGTAAATGACATGCGTGGAAATTTATCTGTTGGTGAATTTGAAAAAGAAATTCCATTTACACCTAAAAGATACTTCACTGTCTTTGGTGTCCCCAATAAAGAAGTGCGAGGGGAGCATGCACATAAAGAGTGCCAACAGTTTTTAATTTGTGTGAGTGGTAGTTGCAACGTATTAGTTGATGATGGAGAAAATAGAGAAGAGTACTTGTTAGATTGTCCGAACAAAGGCATATATTTACCTGCGATGACTTGGGGTGTGCAATATAAATATTCACCGGATGCAGTGCTTTTGGTCTTTGCTTCACACAATTATGATGCTAATGATTATATTCGAGAATATCAATCCTTTATCGAGCTGAGTAAACAGAAATGATCCCATTTTTAGACCTGAAATCAATTAACACTCAATATGCTGAAGAGTTGAAAGAAGCCTGTTCGAAAGTCATCGATTCTGGCTGGTACATTATGGGTTCTGAATTAACTGCCTTTGAGCAAGAATTTGCTGCTTACTGTGGTACCAAGTATGCAATCGGTGTTGCCAACGGGCTGGATGCGTTAACCTTGGTGCTGCGCGCATGGAAAGCGCTTGGCAGGTTAAAGGCGGGTGATGAGGTGATTGTTCAGGCCAATACCTATATCGCTTCCATCCTCGCCATTACTGAGAATGATTTGGTGCCGGTATTGGTTGAGCCAGATTCGGCCACATTTAATCTAGCATCAGCAACTGTTGCGGCTGCTATTACCCCGAACACCAAGGCTATATTACCGGTTCACCTCTATGGCCAGCTTTCCCCAATGCCTGAGCTGTTGGCTATTGCTAGGGAGCATAATCTACTGGTGCTTGAAGATTGTGCCCAAGCCCATGGAGCTGAAATTCAAGGCAAGCGTGCTGGTAATTGGGGGGATGCTGCTGGTTTTAGCTTCTATCCCGGGAAAAATCTAGGGGCATTAGGAGATGGTGGTGCTATTACGACCAATCATGATGAATTAGCGCAAACTATTAAAGCTCTGCGTAATTACGGATCACACAAGAAGTATGAAAACCTCTACCAAGGAGTAAATAGTCGCCTGGATGAAATTCAAGCCGCAATGTTGCGTGTAAAGTTACCGTACCTGGAAGCTGAGACCATTCGTCGCCAACATATTGCTAAAACTTATCGCTCGGGGATCGTGAATCCACTGGTCACGTTGCCTAATGTTATCGATGAATTGGCGCATGTTTGGCACCTGTTTGTTGTGCGCTGTGAAAAGCGTGAAGCACTGCAAGCTTATTTAACTGAGCAGGGTATTCAGACACTGATTCACTATCCAGTTGCACCACATAAACAACAGGCATATAGCCAGTGGAACAGTATATCTCTGCCATTTACGGAGGAAATCCATCAGCAAGTTCTGTCTCTTCCACTTGACCCAACGATGAGTGATGAGTCAGTTGCTAAAGTGATTGCAGCGGTAAATGGGTTTAATGCATGAAACGCTTATTCAAAGTCACTGCCATGACAGGTTTATTGACACTGCTTAAAATGGCAATGGGCTTTGTGATTGCCAAGGTGGTGGCCATTTATACTGGCCCCACCGGCATGGCAATGCTCGGGCAAGTGCAAAGCATGGTCGGCAGTTTAAACGGCATAATTAATGCGCCTGCCGGTAGCGGAGTAGTGCGCTTTACCGCCGAATATAAAGAGCAAGGATTTGATGCTTGCGCACCTTGGTGGCGAGCTGCGTTACAATGGGTATTGATTATTTCAGCTATTGCCATTCCTGTTGGGTTGTTATTTGCTAAGCCGATTGCGAGCGGTATATTAAAAGATGTGAACCTTGCCTGGGTCGTGATGGCCACTGTTATCGTATTGCCGTTTGCCGCCATCGGAACCTTATGCAATTCGGTGATCAACGGCCAGCAGTTATATCGCCGTTATGTCGGGCTTGGTATGCTTTCAGCACTGATTTCGGGCGGCGTAATGCTAGCTATGATCTCCCTGCACAACATCGACGGCGCATTATTAGCCGCTGCAGTACAAGCCGCCTTGATTGGGGTGGTGATGTTAATTTCAAATCTGCGCCAGCCCTGGCTCAAGTTGCATTACTGGTGGGGGGATGTGAGACCCGAGGCGCGCAAACAGATCGGCGGATATATGTTAATGGCTATTACCAGTGCATTAACAGTACCAATTTCATTGATTTGGGTTCGTAATATTTTAATTTCTCAAGTTGGATGGGATGCCACAGGTCAATGGCAAGCAGTATATAAAATCTCAGAGGTTTATTTAGGAGTGATCACCATGGCGCTCGGCACTTACTATTTGCCGCGCTTGGCATCGCTTAGTAGTGTTGATGATATAGTCAGTGAAATTCATAAAACAGCTCGCGTAATTATCCCGATTGTTGCCATAATGGCCTTGGGAGTATATATATTACGTGATGTTGCCATTTCATTGTTATTTACTGATGCGTTCCGTAGCGCCCGTGACCTGTTTGCTATTCAGTTAACTGGTGATGTTATTAAAATTGCTAGCTGGTTGTTTGCCTATCCCATGTTATCACGGGGTGCCACCAAATGGTTTATGGGAACTGAAATTATATTTGCGCTTTCACTTGTTATCTTGACGTATTTTTTTGTATCTAAGATGGGATTGAAAGGCGCGGCTGTTGCCTATTTGGTAAATTACTCGCTATATTTTATAATTACTTTCTTAAATGTAAAGAATTTCGCCCGTTAATCACCATTAAATATAGAATAGTGTTTTTTGTATCGGTTTGGTTGGTTTAATAATGTATTTTGTGGCGGAAATATACGTGTAATACATTCCTTTAATTTGCAAGGTGGAGGTTTAATCACATTAAGTGATGATTGCATGTTAGGTGCCATATCCATCGCCAAAATTGTATCATAGTGAGTGTTACCTAGAAGCTCAAGCGGTCGGTGCCAAAATCGATATTGGAAAGCGGGTATATATCAACAATAATACCATAATTATTGCCGATAAAAGTTCAATTAGCATTGGTGATAATACTCTGATTGGACCGAGGTTTATTTGCTTCGATAGCAACTTTCATCCGCTACATCCAGATAAGCGACTAAGCAGTGATTATAGCTGTAAACCAGTGCGTATTGGTCGTAATGTGTTTATCGGAGCGAACGTTACGGTGCTGCAAGGGGTGAACATTGGCGATAACAGCGTGATTGGCGCAGGTAGCGTTATTTCGCAAGATATACCTGCCAATGTGATTGTGAAAGCAGGGTTAGAGTTGGCTTTTTTTGACTTAAAATGAGATATATATGAATACAAATACAGCATCAATGCCTGAAAAACAGATAGTTACAGTCGCTGTTATAACTTATCACTCCGCTGCTACAGTGCTGGAAACTCTCGACAGCATTGTTAATCAAAGCTATGGCCCGGATAATATCGAACTGATCATCTCCGACGATGGTTCAAAGGATAATACGGTACAGGTTATTAATGGTTGGTTGAATCAGTACCAAGTTCAGTTTCATAGCGTGAAGTTTTTTGCCAATAAAATAAATGGCGGCATCTCCATGAATTGCAACGTTGCATGGAAAGCTGCAACTTCCGAGTGGATAAAAACCATTGCTGGGGATGATATTTTAATGCCTAACTGTTTGACTGATAACATTCAATATGTCACAGAGCACAAAAGTGAAAGTATTACAGTATTGTTTTCAAAGATGCAATCTTTCAAGGTGACTGAGTGTGGTCTCAAACAAAATTTAGCTACATTACCGACAGTCCGTGCACAAAAATTTTTTAAGTTGTCAGCATTAAAGCAATTTGAGTATCTGCAACGACAAGGTATCAGTGGTGCGCCTTCAGCATTTATCAATCGTGCAAAATTAGTTAGTGTTGGTTTTGCAGATGAACGCTTCCCCATGATGGAAGACCATCCGCTGTGGTTTAATTTTTGCCAAGCGGGTTATCAGCTTAAGTTTATGAGCACAATCACTGTGTTATACCGAATCGCGGATAGTGTTAGTAATTCTAAAACTCGTTTGATTAATCTAAGTTTTATTAATGAAATTATTGCGGTAGAAGAGATGTTAGTTATCCCTACATTGAATGCTAATCAACAACTACTTAAGTTACGTAAGCGGCTTTGGCCAAAATTAGCCATTCGAGTAGCTGCTTTATTTGAAAATAAAGTAACATTTCTTTCTAAATTATCAATGTTAATGGTGCTTGCTATTAAGCCTGAGTTTTTATCGGCACAGTTACACAAGGTTTTAAATAAAGCATGAAACGTATCTGTTTTTTTATTGGTGATTTGAACAATTCTGGTGGTACTGAACGTGTTTCGTCGGTAATTGCTAGTGAATTACAGCACCGTGGCTATCAAGTCCATATGCTGAGCTTACAGTGTGGCAATCAGCCTTTTTTTGAATTGGCTGATGGTATTCACATAAGCCAGCTGTTTACTACGGCGGGGCGTGGTATGCTGCGTTTGCCTTTGGCCATTGGCAAGTTACGGCGTTATTTACAGCAACATCACATCGATATTTTAATTGATGTAGAGTCAATGCTAGCACTGTACGCCTTACCAGCTGTATTGGGTTTGAATATACGCCATATTTGTTGGGAACATTTCAACTACAACGTCGATTTAGGTAAAGCTAGCCGCCGGTTAGCCCGTAAATTGGCTGCACGGTTTGCTGATGATGTGATTACCTTAACCGAGCGAGATAAACAGCTCTGGCTTGCCAATACCACCTGCAAGGCACATATTACCGCTATTCCTAATCCGGTCACTATTGCACTCCCTACCAACATTAATCCAGAAAAAGAAAAACTATTTTTAGCTGTGGGTCGCCTAACTTATCAGAAGGGCTTTGATCTATTGCTGCAAGCCTGGGCGCAGGTTGCACCGTTACACCCCGATTGGCGTTTGCGCATCGTGGGTGATGGTGAAGATAAAGCCATGCTCGAACAACTGCGCTGCGAATTAAATATTGAAACTAGCACGGAGTTGGTGCCAAAAACCAATAATATCGCCGCTCATTATCATCAGGCAGCCTTTTTTGTGATGAGTTCGAGATATGAAGGTTTACCGCTAGTATTGATTGAAGCCCAAGCCTATGGCTTGCCGATAGTCTCTTTTGACTGTAATACGGGCCCTGCAGAAATTATCAAGCATGGTGAAACTGGGTGGTTGTGTGAGGCTGGTAATATTAATTCCTTATCTGAAGGAATTAATATTGCTATTAATGTTAATTGGCACGAATTTAGCTTGAATTCAATTGCTAATTCAAATAATTTCTCTTTGCCTGTAATAACAGAGCGATGGATTAAACTTTTTTCAATGTGAGAGTTGTATGTATGATATTAAAAGGCAGTATAAAAATAGTTACATTCAAAAAGGAATTTCAATTCTCTTAGTGTTTGTTTTTTTTATTTTTATTTATACATTGTTATTTATTGGCAATGATGTTACTCATGTGCATGCGTCTATTTTATCAATGACGACGTTAGCTTTTGTGTTTTTTTTGTGCAGACTCAACAAGGTTAAAATTAATTCTATAATAACATTTTTCTATATTTCAATTGTTTTTTTTATTTTTGGGCGATTTGTTGCCGTTTCTTTTTCATCAGTTTTTGGAGTGACAAATGGTTTGGTTAACTCATTAACTGAATTATTGCAAGTAACTTGGATGACTTCATTTTCACCAAATCAGCAAGACCAATTAATGCTTGTGTTTCTAGTTAATTCATTTCTGCTATTTATGACACTTGGTTATATATCCCCCGTTCAAAAAAATAGCTATGAGCAGAAAAATGAATTTCATATATCAGCTAAGACAATTCTATTTTTGAAGTTTTTATTTTTATTTTCATGTTTTATAAATGGAATTTCAACAATCAAAGCCATTATATCAACACTGAGTGGTGGTTATTTGGCTTTATATCAAAACCAAATGGATGGTGGTGGCTCATCTAGTATATTGGGTTTAATCTATTTCGTCAGTTTTGCTGTATTGGTGGTTGTCGAAAAAAACAATAAAAAATATTTTCTGATTTATCTTATTATGGCTATTTTGAGCGGGTTTACGGGAGCAAGGGGGGGGCTTGTAACAGCGTTGCTTACATTGCTATATGTCTATTATTTAACTGGTGAAAAAAAAATTAGCTTTATAAAATTACTATTTTTAGGCATTTTTTGTTATTTTTTTATGATGTTTGTTTTTCAATTCTCGGCTCGTGCGGATGGTTCATCTACTGATAGTGATGTATTGAATGCTTTTTTGAATTTTATTTATTCTCAAGGAATATCACTTTCCGTCGTTGGGTATATCAGTTTTGCTGATTTAGAGTATCCCATTCAGTCTTTATTGCAATCATTTATACCCATGGCATCTAGGGTGTTTTTGTTATTTTTCCCTAATGAGCCTTTTTACAATTCTAGTATTACAACATTTATATCACATAGTGCCAATTCTGCTATGTTTTTCAATGGCGCTGGTTTGGGTAGTTCTATAATCGGCGAATTATATATTTTGTCAGGTAAGGCCTTCACTGTTTTTTCATTGTTGTCATTTTTGTTGGGTTTCGGAGTAAGAAAGATTGAACTAAAATCAGTATCTAATGTTAAGGCAAGGGTCTTTATTGTTGCGATGTTCCCTATATTGCTATTTTCACCAAGGAATGGTTTTAATGTACTTTTTATTTCTGCCATTTATATTTTCATCATGATAATGGTATTTTTTTTAATTGCTAAAAGTAAGGGTCATTATCAACAATGAATATCACCCTCATCATTACCGGCCTTGGCATGGGCGGGGCGGAGCGGCAAGTTTGTGACTTGGCCGATCAATTTGCCAATAAAGGGCACTCGGTTTTGTTAATCTCCATGACCGGCGACACGGTTAACCGTCCGCAATCGGTCAATATTAAAATCGAAGAGCTTAATATGGCTAAAACTCCCTTGGGGTTTATTAAAGCCTATTGGAAAGCGCGGCAGTTAATCAAGCAATTTAAGCCTGATGTGGTGCATAGCCATATGGTGCACGCCAACTTGTTTTCCCGACTGTTGCGATTGAGCGTTCGCATACCAAAACTGATTTGTACCGCTCACAATACCAGCGAAGGTGGGCGTGGGCGTATGCTTGCATATCGTATTACAGATAAGTTATGTGATATAAGCACGAATGTAAGCCAAGAGGCTGTTGATGCCTTTGTTTCACTAGGTGCTGTGCCTACTGAGCGTATGCTGGCGATGCATAATGGAATTGATACCTCGCGTTTTACCTATAATCATGATAGTCGTGAAGCCTTACGAGCTCAATTAAAACTAGCTGCTGATTCTCTATTAATCTTGTCTGTCGGTCGCTTCAACGTACAAAAAGATTACCCCAATTTATTAAGCGCCTTTAGCCAATTGCCCGGCGAGTTAAGCCGCACGCAATTGGCGATAATTGGTATCGGTGAGGAACAAGCTAAAATTGAAGCTATGGCTACAAAATTAGGTTTGTTACCACGGGTGCAATTTTTGGGGTTGCAACATGATGTCCATAAATGGATGAGTGCTGCTGATGTTTTTGTTCTTTCATCTGCTTGGGAGGGGTTTGGTTTGGTTGTTGCCGAGGCCATGGCTTGTGAGCGAGTGGTAGTAGCTACTGATTGTGGTGGGGTTAAAGAGGTACTAGGTGAGTGCGGAATTTTGGTTCCAGCAAAAAATAGCATAGCTCTGTCGCAAGGGTTACTACAAGGACTATCATTAAGCCACGCTGCAGCTAAAGCACAAGGAAAATTAGCGCGTGAGAGGGTTATTCAAAATTATTCATTAGAGGCAGCTACTAATAGATGGCTTGAATTATATACTATTTAGTATCTACAAAATTTATAACATTAACTTTAAGAGTTTATTTTGAAAAAAATAGTCATTTCGTCCAATACCAGTTGGAGCATATTTAATTTTCGTCTTGAACTTGTTCGTTTTCTGGCTAAAAATTATCAAGTCGAAATTATCGCCCCAAAAGATCAATATAGTGAACAGCTGCGTAAATTAGGTTTTGTAGTGCATGATATCAGAATGGCTTCTAGCTCCATTGCGCCATTTAAAGATATTGTTACACTGTTAGCCTATCGTAAGCTTATTAAAAGAATAAAACCTGATTACTATTTAGGTTTTACTGCCAAACCGAATATCTATGGCGGTTTTATTGCAGGTCTTCTGGGTTGCAAAGTGATCAACAATATTGCTGGGCTCGGCCGTACCTTTTCCAGTTCTGGTTTACTGCAAAACTTAATGCAATTACTTTATCGAGTTTGTTTAAGTCAATCCCAACATGTTTTTTTTCAAAATAAAGATGATCAGGCCCTTTTTATTGAAAAAGATCTGTTAAAAAAAACACGCAATAGTGTGCTGCCTGGCTCTGGTGTTGATGTTCATCGTTTTACCTACCAACAAGCAAAGTCACTTGAAGTTGCAAGTTCTACCCAGCTGTCCTTTGTATTTTTGTTCTCTGCCAGACTTTTACTCGAAAAGGGCATTCGGGAATATATTAGCGCAGCCAGTCAACTCAAAGCCATCTACCCGTATTGTATCTTTCAAGTGTTGGGTAAACATGGTGGTACAGCAGCAGAGCTACCAAAAGTTGAACTTGATGAAGCGTGTCACAATGGTACTATTGAGTATTTAGGTACCACAGATAATGTAGTGGCCGCTTTGCATAATGCCGATTGCTTTATCTTGCCAAGCTATTATCGTGAAGGTGTACCGCGCTCATTGTTGGAAGCTGGTAGTTGTGGTTTGCCACTGATTACTACCGATTCTGTTGGTTGTCGTGAAACTGTCATTGATGGGGTGAATGGATATTTGATTTCACCACGTAGTAGTGTTGCACTGTTTGATGCGATGAAAAAAATAGTTGAACTTGACATTAGAGAACGTCAGGAAATGGGGCTCGCTAGTCGTAACTTTATGGTAAGTCATTTTAGTGAGTCTTTGGTTCTTGAGCAGTATCAACATGTGTTATCGGAGTCGTAACATGAAATATTTAGTCACGGGTGCCGCTGGATTTATTGGTAGTGCTGTTAGTCAGCGTCTTTGTCAGCAAGGTCATACTGTTATCGGTATCGATAATCTTAATGATTATTACGAAGTCTCGTTAAAAGAGAGCCGTCTCGCCCGGCTGGCGGGTGAAGCCAATTTTGATTTTCGCAAACTTGATCTGGCCGATCGGGCAGGCATGGCCGAATTGTTTGCCAAGGAGCAATTTGAACGGGTTATTCATCTGGCTGCGCAGGCCGGTGTGCGTTACTCCCTGGAGAATCCCTTTGCCTATGCTGACAGCAACCTGGCAGGGCATTTGGCCATCCTGGAAGGGTGCCGTCACAACGGTGTCAAACATCTGGTCTATGCCTCTTCCAGCTCTGTGTATGGCATGAACGGCAAAATGCCGTTTGCCACCCAAGATGCCGTCGATCACCCCGTCTCACTCTATGCCGCTTCGAAAAAGGCCAATGAGCTGATGGCGCACACCTATTCCCATCTGTACGGCATTCCAACCACAGGTCTGCGCTTTTTCACCGTCTATGGACCATGGGGTCGCCCTGACATGGCGCTGTTCAAGTTCACCAAAGCCATGTTGGCTGGCCAGCCAATCGATGTGTATAACAACGGCCAGTTGAGCCGTGACTTTACCTATATCGACGATATTGTTGAGGGTATCTTGCGCATTGCCGATGTGGTACCGGTTGCCAATCCTGACTGGCAGTCAGAGAAAGGTTCGCCCGCTGACAGCAGTGCACCTTATCGTATCTTCAATATCGGTAATGGCAGTCCTGTCAAATTGATGGATTTTATCGATGCCCTGGAAAAGGCGTTGGGCATTGATGCCATCAAAAATATGTTGCCAATGCAGGCTGGTGATGTGTATGCCACTTGGGCTGACACCGAAGATTTCTTCGAAGCAACAGGGTATCGTCCTGTCATGTCTGTTGAGAAAGGGGTTCAGGCCTTTGTCGAATGGTATAAAAACTATTATAACGCGCAGCGGTAAGCGAGGTTTGTTGTGAAAATTGCGATTTGTGGTACGGGTTATGTCGGTTTGTCCAATGCGGTATTGCTGGCACAGCACCATGAGGTGGTGGCCGTTGATGTGATTGCCAGCAAGGTCGAGATGATCAATCAGGGCCGCTCTCCCATCGTGGATAAAGAGATAGAAAGCTATCTGGCCAGCCGAGATTTGAATCTGCGTGCCACGCTGGATAAAGAGGCGGCTTATCAGGGCGCTGCCTTTGTCATCATTGCCACGCCGACCGATTATGATCCAGAGACCAATTATTTCAACACCAGTACCGTGGAGTCCGTGGTCAAGGATGTGATGGCCATCAATCCTGATGCAGTCATGGTGATCAAATCGACGATTCCGGTGGGCTTTACTGCTCGGCTGCGGGAGGAGTTGGGATGTGCCAATCTGATTTTCTCACCAGAATTTTTGCGTGAAGGGCGCGCACTTTATGACAACCTGCATCCTTCGCGCATCGTAGTGGGGGAGCGTTCAGAGCGGGCTCAGGTATTTGCCAACCTGCTGCTGGAAGGCGCCATCAAGCAAGATGTGCCGGTGCTTTTCACTGACAGCACAGAAGCAGAGGCGATCAAGCTGTTTGCCAATACCTACCTTGCGATGCGAGTGGCATTTTTCAACGAGCTCGATACCTATGCCCAACTGCACGGGCTGGACAGTCGGCAGGTGATTGATGGCATCGGCCTCGACCCACGTATTGGCAGCCATTACAACAACCCCTCCTTTGGTTATGGTGGCTATTGCCTGCCAAAAGACACCAAGCAGTTGTTGGCGAACTACAACAATGTTCCCAATAACCTGATCCGTGCCATTGTGGACTCCAATACCACACGCAAGGATTTCATTGCCGATTCGGTGATCCGTAAAAATCCATCCCGTGTCGGTGTTTATCGACTGGTGATGAAAGCGGGGTCGGACAATTTCCGTGCCTCTGCCATTCAAGGGGTCATGAAACGGATCAAGGCCAAAGGCATTGAACTGGTGGTCTATGAACCTAGTCTGACAGAATCCGAATTCTTCCATTCCCGGGTAATGACTGATCTTGCCGAATTTAAAGCAAGCTGCGATGTGATTCTGGCAAACCGCATGGTCGATGAGCTGAGTGATGTCATGGACAAGGTATATACCCGAGATCTGTTTGGTAGTGATTAATCCCTGACACAGGCTGCCCTTTGCGGGCAGTCTGTCATGGCGCGTTTATCAAGGTCGCTCATATCGGATCGTCCATCATGTTTTCATCATGGCACCCTGCCACTGGACCAGGCAGGGTCATGACCCGATATAGGAAGCGATTGGGTTGGGGGTTGTTGATGGGCATGTTATGCATGTGGTTACTTCGTGCTTGATGCCTTGTGTCTTCAGACGATCTATCCGTTTTTCTTGGTAAATATTCCTCATGATTTTCCCTGAACTCCGCTATCATACAGCGATTTTTTCCAGTCAGTTTTTGATGGCAAGCTAAATAAGGTGTGGAAGTGAAAAGGATTCAGCTCATCCCTCTGTTGTCGGCCGTGGCTCTGCTCAGTGCATGTACTGTGGTGCCGGGTACCAATCTTTCAACCAGCGGCAAGACCGAGGTGGCTACCGGAACGGTTGATGTTGATCAACTGGCCGATGTCTACCCGGTGACGCCAGCACTGGTCAGCGAGTTGCGCAAGGCGCCTGTGGTGGGCAAGGCCAACCCTGAGCTCAATCGCCAGATCAGCAGTTATGAGTACCGTATCGGGGTTGGCGACATCCTCAATGTGACGGTGTGGGATCACCCGGAGTTGACCATTCCTGCCGGCTCCTACCGCAGCGCGAGCGAGGCGGGTAACTGGGTACATGCGGATGGTTCCATCTTCTACCCCTATATCGGCAAGGTCGCCGTGGTGGGAAAAACGGTATCTGAAATCCGTGTGGATATTGCCAAGCGGTTGGCTCAGTTTATTGAAAGCCCACAGGTCGATGTCAGCATTGCCGCTTTCCGCTCCCAGAAGGTCTACATCTCCGGCGAAGTAGCCAAACCTGGCGCTCAGCCCATCACCAATGTGCCGATGACCCTGCTTGATGCCTTCAATCTGGCTGGCGGGTTGACCCCGACCGCGGATTGGCACCATGTGGTGTTGACCCGCCAGGGCAAGGAGTTCCCGCTCTCCATGCAGGATCTGCTGCAGTATGGGGATCTCTCTCACAATCAGTTGATGCGTGACGGCGACATGCTTTATGTGCCGCGCAACGATGCCCAGAAAGTCTTTGTGATGGGTGAGGTCAACAAGGCATCGACCCTGACCATTGGTCGTGAGGGGATGAGCCTGACCGAAGCACTGAGCAGTGCCGAGGGCCTTAACCAGAATGCTGCCAATGCAACCGGCATCTTCGTATTGCGCCCCGCCGCGAAAGCCCAAGAGAAAGCCGCCATTTATCAGCTCGACCTGAGTGATGCCACCGCGCTGGTGATGGGCACTGAGTTTGCGTTGCAACCTTACGATGTGGTTTATGTCACCACGGCGCCGGTGACGCGCTGGAATCGCGTGTTGAGTCAACTGGTGCCCTCCATCAACGGATTTAACGAGCTGACCGAAGGCATGCTGCGGGTTCGCAACTGGTAAGGCCGTGATGTTGCTTAACCTCTCCCGCTTGATTGACGTGTAGCCGCATTCCCTCAGGGAGACGGCATTGGGGGGGGCTGATGCCTCCCTTATCTCCGGTTGTTTGTTGCCTTGATACGGTAACGAATGGGGAGGGCAAGGCAGGGGGCTATGCCCTCTATCCGCCCCCCTTCAGGAAGATGCACGTAGTGAGGGGCGGTGGCTGCAGATTTTATTTTTAAAGAGCGACAGCGATATGTTTGAAAAAATTCTTGTGGTGTGTGTGGGCAATATTTGCCGCTCTCCAACCGGTGAACGACTGCTTCGCGAGCGTTTGCCCGGCCGTCAGGTCAGTTCTGCCGGGGTCAGTGCCCTGGTTGACAAGCCGGCCGACAAGGTCGCGAGCGAGGTGGCACAGCAGCATGGGTTTTCCCTTGAGGGACACTCGGCGCGCCAACTGACCCGCGAGCTCTGTCAGGATGCCGATCTGATCCTGGTGATGGAGAAAGGGCATATCTCTGCCGTCACGGCCATCGACCCGGGGGCCCGTGGCAAAACCATGCTGTTTGGCCACTGGCAGGGAGAGAGTGAAGTGCCCGATCCCTATCGTCTGAGCCGGGAAGCTTACGAACATGTTTACCAGCTGTTGGTGCGTTGCGCCGATGGGTGGGCGAAAAAACTGTAACGACATCCGCAGCGTCTGGTGGTGTTTGGGTTGTATCTGACAATAAATATGGATTGTGTTTAATGACGACTTCTTCTGTTTCGTCCCGGCAGAGCAGTGCCGCGGTGGAGAATGACGAGATCGATCTGGGGCGCCTGCTGGGTTACCTGATCGATGGCCGTTGGTGGATTGTGACGATCACCGCTCTGTTTATGGTTCTTGGCGTTGCATACGCCCTGTTGGCGACCCCGGTCTTCAAGGCAAACGCCTTGCTGCAGGTGGAGAAAAAAGCCAGTGGTGCTGCGCTGCTCGGGGATATGGCTGATGTATTGGGCGGTGAACAGCCTGATGCCGCTGCCGAGATTGAACTGCTGACTTCTCGTATGGTGCTTGGCCGTACGGTACAAGAGCTTCATCTCGACACCGTAGTGACACCCAATTTCTTCCCGCTGGTTGGTCGTGGTCTGTCACGGCTGATGGGCCATCCCTATCCCAAGATGGCGGTGAGCCGCTTTGAGGTGGCGCCTGAATTGCTGGGGACGCCGCTGACGCTGACGGTTAGCGCAGACAAACACTTTACCCTCGAGGTTGAGGGGCGGGTGCTGGAAGGTCAGGTAGGCAAGCTGCTTGAGAAAGAGGATGTCACCCTGCTGTTGTCTGATGTGGCAGCCGATGAGGGGCAAGTCTTCACGCTAGTCAAACAGCCGGTACTGGATGTGATTGCCGAGTTGCAAAGTGGTCTTCAGGTCAGTGAAAAGGGCAAAAATACCGGGATCATCTCGCTGGCACTGGAAGGGGAAGACAAGGGCCGCATTCGTGCGGTGCTCGACAACATCAGCCAGAACTACCTGCAGCAGAACGTGGTGCGCAAGACCGAAGAAGCCCAGAAGAGCCTGGATTTCCTGCAGGTCCATTTGCCCCAAGTCAAAGATGAGCTGAACCGTTCTGAAGAGCTGTTGAATGTTTATCGTCAGCAGAATGAGTCGGTCGATCTGTCGCTGGAAGCCAAGGCCGCACTGGATACCATGGTGGGCCTCGAGAAGCAGCTCAACGAGCTGACCTTCCGGGAAGCTGAGTTGCAGCAACTTTATACCCGCCAGCACCCCGCTTACATCGCCCTGATGGAAAAGCGCCAGACCTTGATGAATACCAAAAATACCATCAACAAGTCGATCAAGCGTCTGCCAAAAACCCAACAGGAGATTTTGCGTCTGACCCGTGATGTACAGGTGGGTCAAGAGATCTTCGTCCAGCTGCTCAATAAGCAGCAGGAGCTCAATATCATGAAGGCGGGCACCATCGGCAATGTGCGGATCATCGATGATGCCGCCGTTGAAACCCGCGCCGTCAAGCCGAAGAAACCGCTGATCGTGGTACTGGCGACTCTGCTGGGTGGTATGCTGTCAGTTGGCTTGATCTTGGTGCGCGCTGCATTCCACCGTGGTGTGGAGAGTCCGGAACAGCTGGAAGAGATGGGGCTGTCAGTCTATGCCACCATCCCCTATTCCGAAGAGCAGGCCAAGATCGAGCAGCAGAAGAAGCGGCGACAGGCAATGCCACTCAATGAAGCCTTGCTGGCTGCCCGTAATCCGGCAGACCTGGCTATGGAGTCGCTGCGCAGCCTGCGTACCAGTCTCCATTTCGCCATGATGGAGGCCAAAAACAACATAGTGATGATCGCTGGTCCAGGTCCCGGCATAGGCAAAACCTTTGTGTCTACCAATTTTGCCGCCATCCTGGCCATGGGGGGCAAAAAGGTGCTGGTCATCGATGCTGACTTGCGCAAGGGATATATGCAAAAAGTCATGGGACAGGAGATGGGGGCGGGCTTGAGCGCCTATCTGGGTGGTCAGACTGAGATGATGCAGGTGATCAGCAAGACCGGCTTTGATGGGCTCGATTTTGTCTGTCGTGGCGCCGTGCCGCCCAACCCATCTGAACTGCTGATGCACCCTCGTTTCAAAGCATTGCTGGATTGGGCAAGTGAGCGTTATGACTTTGTCATCGTCGACTCCCCGCCGATCCTGGCGGTCACGGATGCGGCCATCGTCGGTCAGCATGTGGGGGCGTCCTTGCTGGTGGCACGCTTTGCCCAGACAGCGGTGAAAGAGGTGGAAGTGGCGATTCGTCGCTTCGAGCAAAATGGTGTAGTGATCAAGGGTATTCTGCTCAATGTGGTAGAAAAGAAAGCCAGCAGTTATTACGGTAATTACGGATATTATCAATATAGTTATGGTGATAAAACCAAAGCCTGATCCGGCCATAGATAATAGATAAGGGATTGGTAATATTCAGGGGGGAGAAATTGAAGCTTCAATTGATGCCTCCTTTGAGTAATACTAGGGAAGGTGCGAACAAGTCCCTGATATGAGATCATGTTTGTCATCTGGAGCCATGGAACAGGGTTCATCATGAGTCA